>JAZOWH010000080.1:0-2062 GCA_045659165.1 Candidatus Fimenecus sp.
CACCAACAAGCGGATTACCGTCAGGTAGTCCTTCTACCTTTGAAATAAGGTTGATAACGTCCATTCTGAAGCCATCGACACCTTTTACGAGGCACCAACAAACCATTTCAGCAATTTCTTTTCTCATATCAGGGTTTTCCCAGTTAAGGTCCATCTGCTTTGATGAGAAAATATGCATTGCCCAATCATCGAGTTCAGGATAATAATTCCATGCTGAGCCTGAGAAAACTGATGTCCAGTTATTTGGTGGGATTCCGTCGCCCTTGCCTTTACGGAAGATATAGTAATCCTTGTATTTCTTGTCCCCTGCCAATGCTTTCTGGAACCATTCGTGTTCGTCAGAAGTATGGTTTACAACAAGGTCCATAACAAGTTTCATACCACGCTTATGAATTTCATCAAGCATCTGGTCAAAATCGTCCATTGTGCCGAATTCTGTCATAATCTTGCGATAGTCACGGATATCGTAACCCATATCGTCATTAGGTGAATCGTAAATAGGACTGAGCCAAAGCACATCAACACCCAAATCTTTAAGGTAATCAAGTTTTGAGATAATACCCTGTAAATCACCGATACCATCACCGTTTGAGTCCATAAATGAACGAGGATAAATCTGGTAAATAACAGATTCTTTCCACCATTTTGGGTCAACCTCGTCCTTTGTAATAACCTTTTCAGGAGTTAAATTCAAAAGGTTACACATATGTTCAATTGTTTCCATTGGAAGTTTATCACCTAAAAGCTTAGGGATAGTCTTTAACTTCATTTTACCCACTAAAGGATTATGTATTACTGCACCAGGAATACCTGTATGATAAGCAACCATTTCAATAAGGTCGTTACCAACCGGAGTATTAAGCACATCCTTTAATGTACTTGCAGGAGTAATTTTCATAAAAAACGTCCTTTCATTGACAAAATATAACTTTTTAATTATACATTATTTTATAATAGATTTCAATATTGTAAAATGTTGAAATCACGCAATTTTTGTGTTATTATGCAAATTATAAGATAAACTATTACAAAAGGAATGATAATATGAAAAAATTTATTAGCTTTTTGCTTTCTGTAACATTGATTTTCAGCATACTCCCCTTGTCATCATCTGCTTTAAGTGAAACTTTTGTTACTCCTTATACGATTACTGACAGTTTTATAAATGTGTTTTATGCTATCAAAAATGTAGTTGGAGGCATTTTCGGTTTCCTTGGTGGTGACAAAAGAGTTGATGTGGAAAACTATACCGAATATCCTTGTGAAGTACCCGGTTTAGATGACGGATTTATTCCACAGGGAATCTGTTTTGTTGAAAGTATGGGAATGTTTGCAATAAGTGGATATATGCCTGACGATGCTGACGGAAACAAACAGTTTTCAAGAATCTATTTTGTAAATCCTGAAACTAGTGAAAACAAGGTGTTTATTATTGACGATTTTACAGGTCACGCAGGTGGTATTGCATCAAACGGTGATGACATATGGGTTTCATCAGGTGGAAATTCAAGCACAAATGGTAAAATATATCATTTCACAACCGATATGTTCTCCGGTGAAAGTGGCAGTAGTGTAAATTATGATGGATATTTTTCTGTACCTGTTAAAGGTTCTGTTCTTTTCTGTGATGGAGAAAAACTCTGGGTTTCTGAATTCCACAATAATGATAAAGACAGTAACAAAGTAAACAAAGCACATCATTATGGTACAAATCACGCTTGGAGTTGTGGTTATGATTTGCCATTAAGCGTTGATTATTCAGCAAAAGAGAAACTTGTTCCAGATGTTATTCTTTCAATTCCTGACAAAGTGCAAGGAATGTCAATAACCGCTGATGGTGAAATGATTTTCAGCACATCTTATGGCAGACGAAACAACTCAAAAATGCACGTGTTTGAATCATTTACACAATGGGATTCAAATACAGTAACTGTATTTGATACTGATGTTACTCTTTATGTTGCAAAGAAAAAGAATTTAAATTTAAGATTCAAGATGCCAACTCTTATGGAAGGTCTTGATTATCACGATGGAAAACTCTATGTGATTAAGTCGGAGGCCA
>JAZOWH010000081.1:0-9744 GCA_045659165.1 Candidatus Fimenecus sp.
GGGTCGATTGGTAAGTATGCATTACCTCCTCGGATAATACCATACACTGCTCCATACATTTCAAAGCTTCTCTCACAGATTACTGCTATTACACTCTTTTCTTCTGTGATTGCTCGTACCTTACTGTCTATTCTCTCTGCATATGCCTTGAAATCAGCGTATGTGATTTCTTCGTCATTTGCTATGATACATACTTTATCACTATTCTTTTCTGCTTGTTCTTCAAACAACGAATAGATTGTTGACTTCTCTGGTACGTCATATGTGTATTCTGTATTGTTGAATTCTTTAAGTATTGTATTCTTTTCTTCTGCTGAAACCATTTCAAGTTCATAAATGTTTTTATCAGGGTCTTCAGCAGCATTTTCAGCCAATGTTACTATTGAATTTAACATGGTTTGAATATCTTTTTCATTAAAGTATGCTGTTCTGTAACGAATTTTAAGATTGTGCTTACCTTCATCAAAAGTTTGAAGATGCATCTCAATTGGTACCGAAAGAGCATTGCCATAAGGAATTCTCATCTCGTATTCATTATTAGGAGTGAATTCCTGGAAGTCAGAAACCACATCAAAAAGTTGATTTACAGAAATATTGTTTTCCTTAAGGAGTTCTTTAATATCGTGTTGTGTAAAGCCTTGATGTCTAAAAAGATTCATCTGTGAATCTTCAATTTGTTTTGCATTATTTATAAATGAATCATTTTGCACATTTATTACAAGAGGTACCAAATGCATATAAAGACCGATTGTATTCAGCTCATCTGCAGTTGTACGGTTGAATACGGGTACACCAATAGTGAAGTTTTCAACACTGTACATTTTATAAAGATACGTTGCATTTACCGCATTGAAAAATGATGCAGGAGTAATTTCTTTTTCTTCACATAAGACTTTAATTTTGCTGAAAAGTTCTGCAGGAACAGCCATATTTACCTCTGCAGATGAGAAGTCAATTAAATTATCTGTTGTTGGGAAAATTTGACATTGTGGTTTGCCTAAAAATTCTTTGAGCCAGAATTCTTTCGATTTCAAATATCTGCGTGACTGCTTATACTTTTCTTCTTTTTCAACATAGTTAGGATATTTTTGAATTACAGGAGCAAAATTTTCGTCTTTCAGAAAATTATTAATATGCTCCGACATAACAAGAGCGCTAAACCCATCAACAACAATGTGATGGGCATTAATCATAATACCTGAAGTAGTTGGTGTCTGAAATACTGCACAATCAACTAAAAGACCATAACGGTCAGTAGGCTCATTAAGAAAATCCTGAGCCTTTGTCATAAGTTCCTCTTCAGTTTCTACCTGCCAGAAACGATAATTAATAAACTCGTGTTCTCTAACATCGGCAACAACACAATTCTCAGTTTCAACAAGTTTTACACGCAAGCTGTCATGTGTTTCAACGAGTTTATTGTATGCTGTATTGATTTCATCATAGGAGTACACTTTAGGGAAAATCTCCATAACACCCTGATTCCAGATTTGACTGTCCAGAGTGAAATTTTTGTTGTAGAAATTCATTTGTGAAGATGTTAATTTGAACTTCATTTCAAACGCTCCTTAAGGGTTGCTTTTTTATGCATACAATACACCCATTATAATTAGATATACACTTAAATTATATCTATTTTTCCATACAAAGTCAAGAAATTCATATTGCATGTACTGTGTCAAATCCTCCCAACCTGCACCCTTACTTCCTCTTGTTTTTCTAAAAATAATATGATATAATATTTGGATAATAATGTTGTTAAAAATGTTTTTAAAAATGAGGTTTTTATGACTATTACTGTGTTAAAAAGCAAGCTCCACCGTGCTACAGTTACTCAATCCGATCTTAACTATGTAGGGAGCATCACAATTGATAAGACATTAATGGATGCTGCGGGAATTCTTGAATACGAAAAAGTACAAATAGCTGATATTGATAACGGCAACAGATTTGAAACTTATGTAATTGCCGGTGAACCAGAAAGCGGTTGCATTTGTCTTAACGGTGCTGCTGCAAAGTGTGTTAACGTAGGAGACAAGGTCATTGTTATGGCTTATGCTCAGATGACACCTGAAGAAAACAAAGACCATTATCCGAAAGTTGTCTTTGTTAATGACAAAAACGAGATTACCGAAATTGTCAACTATGAAAAGCACGGTGAAATCAAGTAATTTCTTGTGCAACAAACTTTTATAACAAAGAGGTGATTGTTTTATGGAAAGAAATCGCAATATATGGAGTGAAAATCACGCTCCTGAAAATTTCAGGCCTGAATATCCTGAATTTTCAATGGTCTCGCTTTTAAAAGAAACTGCAGAAAAATATCCTGATTATTATGCATTGGAATTTCAGAATAAAAAAATAACATTTTCACAGATGATAGAGCAGATTGAACTCGTTGCTCAGTCCTTATTGGCAAATGGCGTAAAAAAAGGCGATTTCGTGTCTGTCGTTGCACCAAACACCCCACAGGCATTAATTTCCGTATATGCAATCAATCGTATGGGTGCAATTGCGAATATGATTCACCCTTTGCTTTCTGCAAATGAAATCAAAAAGTTCGTTGAACATGTTGACAGTAAGGCAGTTATCACATTTGATATGCTTTATCCGAAACTTGCTGATGTAAAATGGGAAACTACACAAAAACCTGTTATTGTTCTGGCAAGAATTGCAGACGCACTTCCTTTCTATCTTAAGCCTCTATACCTTGCAAAAAATAAGGTTGAAATTAAGCCGAATCCAAATCACAATGTTATTTATTGGAACGATTTTCTTAAACGAGGCAAACAAAGAAAAGAACCTCTTCCTATTGATGACGGAAAAGGTGATGATATTGCAGCTATTCTTTATAGCGGTGGTACAACAGGTATTCCAAAAGGTGTTATGATTCACAATCGCGCCTTTAACTGTATGGCTGTTCAGGCTGAGGAAATCAAGCGTGATAACACAAAAGATGCCGCAGGCAAAAAAGCATT
This sequence comes from Candidatus Fimenecus sp., assembly GCA_045659165.1. Classification (GTDB taxonomy): domain Bacteria; phylum Bacillota; class Clostridia; order Oscillospirales; family Acutalibacteraceae; genus Fimenecus. The sequence goes on from JAZOWH010000081.1 coordinate 2,979, forward strand.
GGCTCTTATGCCTGTCTTCCACGGCTTTGGACTTGCTATGTGTATGCATGTTATGTTGTATTTTGGTATGCAGGTTTTCCTTGTTCCAAAATTCGACTTCAAGGCTTGTACAAAGCTTATATTCAAAAAGAAAATTAATCATGTTTATGCAGTTCCTGCTTTGTTTGAAGCACTTTCAAGAAGTGAGGAAATTGAAAAACAAGACCTTTCATTCCTTGAAATGGTAGCATTTTCAGGAGATAAATGTAGCGATAAGCTTCACAACAGAATGAACAGATACCTTAAAAAGGGTGGTTCGTCAGAACAAATGACAGAAGCTTACGGTCTTACTGAATGCCTTTCTGCAGCTTGTATAAGCCCATTCTTTGCTCACAAACAAGGTAGCACAGGTCTTCCTCTTCCTGATAATAAAATCAAGATTTGCAAAGTTGGTACTCACGAAGAAGTCCCTCGTGGTGAAGATGGTGAAATCTGTATAACTGGCCCGACTCTTATGAAAGGCTATTACAAAAACGAGGCAGAAACAAAAATCGCCTTACAGCAACACGATGACGGTTTGACTTGGTTGCATACAGGCGACCTTGGTTGCATGGATGAAGACGGATATTTGTGGTATCGTCAAAGACATTGTAAAATGATTATCACTTCAGGTTATAACATTTATCCATCACAGATTGAAGAAGTAATCAATGGTTGTAACGGTGTTGCAGTCAGCTGTGTTGTTGGTATTGAAGACAGAAGTGTTGGTCAACGAGTCGTTGCAGTTGTTCAACCTACAAACATGGACGCTGACCTTGATGCACTTCGCAACAGAATTCTTGAAGAATGTAAAAAGAATGTTGCTGAATATGCAATGCCACGAGAAGTATATTTCAGAGAAGAAATTCCAAGAACAGCTATGGGTAAGGTTAATTTCAAAGCGTTAACCGCTGAAATGAACAAAAAGGATTGATGGATATGATTAAAAGAATTGAAAAAGTGTTTTCGGAAGTTACAGGCAGAGACGACCTTAATTTCACAGAAAAAACCAGGCTTGATAAGAACTTTGAATTTACTTCATTAAGCTTTATTCAACTTATCTGTGGCCTTGAGGACGAATTTGATATCGATATTCCAAACTCAACTGTAAAAAAAATTAAAACTGTTGGGGACATCGTAAAATTCCTTGAAAAAAATATGGATTAAAATACATTGGAGCAAGAAAAATGAGTATTGTAAGAAACATTGACCTTTATGTATCAGGTCAGCAGAAAATTGATTGGGTAAAGGCACATATGCCTGTACTTCGTAGTATTGAAAAAGATTTCAGCGAAACAAAGCCATTTGCAGGTAAAAAAGTTGCACTTTCTATTCATCTTGAAGCAAAGACTGCATATCTTTGTACTGTACTCGCAGCTGGCGGTGCTGAAATGTATGTTACAGGTTCAAACCCACTTTCAACACAGGATGATGTTGCTGCTGCATTAGCACACAACGGACTCAATGTGTTTGCTTGGTACAATGCAACGGGTGAAGAATATATGGACCATCTCCGTTGTGTTATCTCAGCAGGTCCTGACATCATCATCGATGATGGTGGTGACCTTGTTAACCTTATTCACAACGAATATCCTGAACTTTTACCTAATGTTTTAGGTGGTTGTGAAGAAACAACAACAGGTATCATCCGACTTGTTTCAATGCACAACGACGGTGAGCTCAAATTCCCTATGATTGCAGTAAACAATGCAAAATGCAAATACCTCTTTGACAATCGTTATGGCACAGGTCAGTCTGTTTGGGACGGAATCAACCGCACAACAAATCTTATTGTTGCAGGTAAAAAGGTTGTTGTTGCTGGTTACGGTTGGTGCGGTAAAGGCGTTGCAATGCGTGCAAACGCTCTCGGTGCACAGGTAATCGTTACTGAAATCGACCCTATTAAGGCTATGGAAGCAAGAATGGACGGTTTCTCTGTAATGGAAATGACAGAAGCTGCTAAAGAAGGTGACTTCTTTGTTACTGTTACAGGTTGTAAAGATGTTATTACAGAAAAAGTATTTAAGAATATGAAAGATGGCGCAATCTGTTGTAACGCAGGCCATTTCAATGTGGAAATCAATATTCCTGACCTTGAAAAAATGGCAGTTGAAATCAAACCACAGAGAAACAACATTCTCGGTTATGTTCTTCCTGACGGTAGAACAATCAGCATTATAGCAGAAGGCAGACTCGTAAACCTTGCTGCAGGTGATGGTCACCCTGCTGAAATTATGGATATGAGTTTCTCAATTCAGGCTCTTTGCGCAGAATATATCGTTAAAAACAACGGAAACTTACCAGTAGGCGTTGTTGATGTGCCTGAGGAAATCGACAAAAAAGTTGCTCTTCGTAAACTTAACAGCTGGGGAACAGAAATTGATAAGTTAACTGACGAGCAGGAAAAATATATTAACAGTTGGAACGTGTAAAATGGCATATAATAAATTCAGATTTACAAACGAGAAATGTCCTGTTTGTAATAACACATTTAATTCCGATGATGATATTGTAGTTTGCCCCGAATGTGGCACTCCTCATCATCGTGAATGCTATACGGAAAATAAAAACTGTGCAAATCACGAAAAGCACAGCGAAAACTTCCGTTGGGAACCTTCTTTTGTCCCACTTGAAGAAACAGAAAAACCAGAACCTAAAGAAGAAAGCATTTATAAACAGGCAATGGAAATGTCCCAGATGTCTTTTCCTTCTATTCAGGTTGAGCATATAAATCCGTTTTTTCGTGAAAAATTCGGTGAGCTTGAAGATGGTGTGTCAGCAGAAGATGTTGCAATATTTGTTCGTCACGAATCCCACCGATATGTGTCAAAATTCCAGAAAATATCAGAGGGAAAGGCCACATGGAACTGGGCAGCATTTTTCTTTTCCCCATATTGGTTTTTCTTCAGAAAGCTTCACAAAATCGGTGCAGTAATTTTTGCGTTATTCATTCTTATCACATCAATCAGTTTTCTTCCCCCTGTTGTTCAGTTAAATACCGACATAGCGACGTTTGAAACAGAGATTCAGGAATTAACAGAATCCGGAAAAACTGAAGAAGAAATGCAGACTGCGTTACTTGAAATTACAGATGAAATGAGTGAAACCATACAGAAAAACCGAACAGGTGCAATTCTTACCGTTTCACAAAGCTTAGCCTCATTTGTATTGTCTGTATTCGTCGGACTTAATGCGAACAAGTGGTATTACAAATACACAAAATCACAGATAAAAGCAATCAAAGCTGAAAGCACAGCTGAAAATTACAAAAACAACCTTTTTATAAAAGGTGGCGTAAGTTACGGTGCTGCTTTCCTTGTAGTTATTACTGAAAAAGCAATTTTTATGGCATTGGAAATGTTGTTATCAACATTTATTAAATGATAATATTTATAAAAAACTTTAAGGAGTTCTTGATATGAAAATCAGAAAAGCCATTATTCCTGCAGCAGGTCTTGGCACAAGAGTTCTTCCCGCATCAAAAGCAGTTCCAAAGGAAATGCTTAATATCGTTGATAAACCTGCAATTCAATATCTCGTTGAAGAAGCAACAAAATCAGGAATTACAGATGTTCTTATTATCACAAATCGTGGCAAAGGTGCTATTGAAGACCATTTTGACCACGCTTATGAGCTTGAGGACAAACTCAGTAAAAATCCTGACAAAAAGGGCCTTTATGACTCCGTTTTTGAGTGTTCACAGCTTTGCAACACATACTTTCTTCGTCAAAAAGAAACAGGTGGATTAGGTCACGCTGTACTTTGTGCAAAAAACTTTGTGGGTGATGAGCCTTTCGCAATCCTTTATGGTGATGATGTTTTTATTTCAGACAATGAGCCTGTTACTAAACAGCTTATTGATGTTTATGAAAAATACGGCAAAGGTGTTGTCGGTGTTAAGGAAGTTCCTGCAAAGGATGTCTGCAAATACTGTTCACTTGCAGTTGAACAAATTGATGATAAAGTCTTCAACTGTACAGATATGATTGAGAAACCAAAGCCTGAAGAAATCATGTCAAATTACTCTATCCTTGGCCGAGTTGTTATGCCTCCTGAAATTTTTGAAATTCTTGAAAACACACCAAAAGGTGCAGGTGGAGAATTACAGCTTACAGACGCTATGAAAACACTTGCGCAGACAAAAGGTGTTATTGCACTTGATTATGATGGTACCCGTTATGATATGGGTAATAAAATGGGAATTATGAAAGCAAACTGCGAAGTTGCTCTCAAGCATCCTGAAATCAGTGAAGAATTCAAGGCATACATCAAGGAATTAGCGAAAAATTTATAAATTCATAAACTAAAAGGGACTTGCTCAGTTGAACAAGTCCCTTAATTTTTTAATATTCTATCTTTTCCCAGGTTTCTACAAAGCCCATTCCATATTCCATGCCCATTTCACCCATTTTTATGGAAATTATCACTGTAGTATCAACACTATATTCCAACATATTTCCTGTTGATTTATCAATCTTTGCTTTCACCAAAGCATATTTATAATCACAGTCCACGTTGATGCCTGCAAGGCCTTCTTCACCTATCAATTCCTTTTCCAAATCCTCTTTTGTTACGATACTTGCTACATTTCCTACACCTTCATAACGAGATGGATTTTTCTTTCCTTTTACCTTAAATGAAACTGTATAATATTCATTGGTTTCACTAAAAACAAAATCTGAAACATCAGTAACTTTAAGCGCACAAGCACCACCAACAGGAGGGAAATTCTTTGCTATATCCTCATTCAAGAATGTCTGTGGTTTACTTGGCTCATTATCAAATTCACTTAAAAAATCCTCTTTAATATCGGCACCATCTGATACAAGCTTATATAATTCCTCAAAAGTGGCATCTGCCTTGAAATAGTTGTCATAATTGTATGTTTGAGTGCTTGCACGTGTTGCTGATTTTGCGCTCTTTTTCACATTGTTGAAAGAATCAACAAATATCTTTAATTGATTTCCATCAATCCATTTCGTTATTCCTGCAACAATCTGAAGTATCATTCTTGCGTCAGCAGCAGAAATCTTACCATCATAGTTTATGTCTGCATCAGCAATATTCTCAATAAGTTTAATTCCTGCAACATGCTGTAAAACCATTCTTGCATCTATTGCGGTAATTTTATCATTTTTATCAACATCTCCAACTATATTGCTAGCAGATACAGTAACAAGCAGAGTTGAACATACCAATACACATGCAATAATGACTGAAATTATCTTTTTCATACAATCTACCACCTTTGTCTTTTTATAACATGATTATATCATATTATAATATTTCAATTCAACTGCCAATATTTGCTAACAAAAAAGAGCAGTACAAATTGTACTGCCTTTTATAATTATTTAGCAAAATAGTTTTTGATTCTTTCAACAGCCTTGATTGTGTTTTCTGTTGAGCCGAATGCTGTAAGTCGGAAATAGCCTTCACCACTTGGACCGAATCCTTCACCAGGAGTACCAACAACCTGAATATTTTCAAGAAGTGTGTCAAAGAATTCCCAGCTGCTCATTCCATCAGGAGTTTTGAGCCATACATAAGGTGAGTTAACTGCACCATAAACTGTGAAGCCACATTCTTTAAGTCCGTTATAAATGATTTTTGCATTGTTCTGATAATATGCAATAATTTCACGAACTTGCTTTTTGCCTTCTTCACTGTAAACAGCTTCTGCTGCTCTCTGTGTGATGTATGAAACACCGTTGAACTTTGTTGCCTGACGACGAGCCCAAAGAGCGTTGAGTTCAACACCATCAACCTTGATATCGTGAGGAACAACTGTATAACCACAACGAACACCTGTGAATCCTGCAGTTTTTGAGAAACTTCTGAACTCGATAGCGCAACTCTTTGCACCTTCGATTTCATAGATTGAATGAGGAACATTTTCTTCTGTGATAAACGCTTCATAAGCTGAGTCAAAAAGAATTACTGCACCATTTTCATTTGCATAATCAACCCATTTTTTGAGTTCATCCTTTGTAGCAGCCATACCTGTTGGATTATTAGGGAAGCAAAGATAGATAATATCTACTTTTTCCTTTGGAAGTTCAGGCAAGAAATTATTTTCTGCATTACAAGGCATATAGTAAATATTACTCCAGCCTTCTGCAGTTTTATCACCTGAACGGCCACTCATAACATTTGTATCAACATAAACAGGATAAACAGGGTCACAAACTGCAACCTTGTTATCAGTTGAGAAAATGTCACCGATATTACCACAGTCACTCTTTGCACCATCTGATACAAAGATTTCGCTGTTATCAAGTTCAACTCCACGAGCTTTATAGTCATTTTCATTGATAGCATCTAAGAGCCATTTGTGACCATATTCTGGTGGATAACCCATAAATGTTTTTTCGTTTGCCATTTCTTCAACTGCTTTGTGCATAGCATCAATACATGCTCCTGCAAGAGGGCGTGTAACGTCACCAATACCAAGACGGATAATTGGTTTGTCCGGATTTGCTGCAACATAAGCATTTACTTTTTTTGCAATATTTGAAAAAAGGTAAGAACTCTGAATTTTTAAAAAGTTATCATTTATTTTCATAATTGTCCCTCCGACAATATTTTTTAAATTTCTCCATCAAACACCTTGTGTGCTTCACCTGTCAGATACACACTATCATCTTCGCACCATTGAACTTTTAATGTTCCACCTTTTGCCTGAATAGTGATTTCTTCATTTTTCAAGCAAAGACCATTGATAACCGATGCAACAGCCACAGCACAC
>JAZOWH010000082.1:0-2945 GCA_045659165.1 Candidatus Fimenecus sp.
ACAAGGATATGTGAACTTGCTTCCCGTTAACAAGAAGCATTCTGACAATCCTGGTGACTCAAAAGAGATGGTGTTGTCACGTCGTGCTTTTCTTGAAGGTGGATATTACGATTGCTTTACAGAAAAGCTTTGTGAAATCATAAATTCCTTGTTTGATAATGCTCAAAAAATCATAATTGCTGACTGTGGTTGTGGTGAGGGTTACTATGACGGAAAGCTGGATAATATTTGCCATGATTATGACCTTTACGGGTTTGATATTTCAAAGGAAGCAGTGCGATATGCGGCAGGAAAATATAAAAAATGCAACTACGCTGTAGGCAGTTGCTTTAATATGCCGTTATGTGACGGGGGTTTTGATTTAGCACTTAACATTTTCGCACCTATGGTGGAAAGTGAAATGGCAAGAATCCTTAAAAATGACGGTTATATGATTTATGCTGTACCCGGTAAAAGTCACCTTATGGGACTTAAAAAGATTTTGTATGAAAATACTTATGAGAATGAGGAAAAGCATACGGAATATGACGGATTTGAATTCGTTGACCGAGTTACTGTCAAAAAAGAAATTACTGTTGATGGTGAAACGGGTGTTAATCTTTTCAGAATGACACCGTATTATTTCAAGACAGAAATCGGTGCAGAAGAAAAAATTCTCAATAATAACGGATTTACAACAGAAATTCATTTTGATTTCTTGATATATAGAAAAATGGTAGAGTAATTAAACTCTACCATTATTTTTATTTTGAATTTGCGATTTTAAATGCTTCTTCCGTTGCAAACATAAGTTTTTGCACAACATCTTTTTTAGATGGAATACAATAGAAAGAATCATCCTTAACAGAAACATCAAAGTTATCTGACTTGCCGAGCTTTTTATATAAAAACTCTGTATGCAAGGTGTAAAGAGATTTTGTTGAACGCTGAATTCTAAAATCGTGACCGTTATAGTGACCTGTTACAACAAAACCATCTTCAAGGTTATGAGTAACTTTACCTTCACCAAGGTCAATGAATTCAATGCCAGGTAATGAATGGATATGAACATCATCCTCAAACTTATATGTACCATCAAGAAGCTCTTTGCGAACACATTCTCTTTCCCATTCGTACCAGTCAGGGATATGTGAAAATTCAGTTTCGCCTGTCACAGCTTTCATTTCACCAAGTTCAGTCAATTCCCAGACTTTTCCACATTCTTCACAAGTAAGGTGAATACCCTTACCAACTGTTTTACCCTCTGCCATACAGTGAGGACATTTGTAAAGAACTTTATTAAGACCATCAGCACGGAAATCTTCTTTAATTTTAATATTATTTTCTTTTTGCCACTTGTAATCATCATAAGCCATTTCACGATGAATTACCTCGTTGATTTCTTCAACGCTCATTTCCTGAACCTGTTCTGCTGTGAGAACCTGTTTCATAGTAGAACGGAAAGGCACTTTTCTGTATTGACGGAAATCCCAGAATGGAGCGTTAAGATAATGTCCATGATGAATCATAACAACAAGCGGTACCTTGTTCTTCTTAACAAGCTTGGCAACGACATCAGGAATGAGTGTGGTTGTTCCCACATTTGTATATCTTGCTTCAGGATACATATAAAGAATGTCACCGTATTCGTGAAGCACCTTATGAACAGCACGTACAAGGCTTATGTCAGTTGTGAACTTTCTGTGACAAGCACAACCAAGTTTTTCCATAATTTTTGCCATTCCCACAAAGCCATCAAGAGTGGCAATATTGTTGAAATCGTATTTTCGTAATGCCCTGAAGCTTACAAGAAAGTCAACAAACTGAGTATGGTTTGAAAGAACAATATATGGTGGTTTTAAACCATCCATATTGATTTTTTCAATTTTACTGCCCATACGGATGCAGACTTTTGAAACGACTGCAGATGCAACATAAACAAGATTTTTATAAAATTTGTTTTGCTTTGTAGGCATTGTAGGCGGAGTATATATTTCTATGTTGTCAGGATAAACAACATAATCCTTAATCTCATTCATTTAATCACCCTTAAATTCAGTTACATATAATTTTGTAACTGATTTGTAATTATTTTATCATAATTATTACAAATAAGCAATAGTAAGTTATTTTACAAACTGTGCAATATCTTCCGGAAGGGGAGATTCAATTTCGATAACTTCTTTTGTTACAGGATGAGTAAATTTACAATAACAACAGTGAAGTGCCTGACGAGAAATATCATCACGAGGTGTCCCGTACATTGTGTCACCAACAAGTGGGGTGCCTAATGATGAAAAATGAACTCTTATCTGGTGAGTTCTGCCTGTAAGCAGATGAATTCTTAATAAGGTTTTACCATCGTGATGTGAAAGTGATTTCCATTCTGTTATGGCAGCTTCACCACGCTCGTCAACTGTACGATATGTCTTTATTGGGTCAGGACGATAAATTGGTCGGTCAATTACACCCTCACCCTCATAAATTCCGTCACAGAGTGCCATATATTCCTTATAAACTTTTCCGTTAAGGATGCCTGTGACAAACTTATTAAGTCCACATATTACAATTCCCGATGTTCCACGGTCAAGACGACCGATTGAACGGAAAATTGATGCCTTTCCTTGCTGCTGAAGGTGATATGCCACAGCATTTGCAAGAGTGTCACCCTGATGGTTGTGTGACGGATGCAAAGGAAGTCCTGCAGGCTTGTCCACAATCAGCAAATCATCGTCTTCATAAAACACCTTTAAAGGATATGGCAAAGGTTCAACGGCCAATGTCTTTTCTTCTTTATCAACAGGCAAGGTGATTGACAAAATATCACCTTTTTTCATCAAATCAACAGTACGAGCGTGTACGCCATTAAGCATAATGCCATCTTCATCGTGCTTTAACTTTGTAATAAGTCGTGCCGATGCCATTGCTTCATTTCTAAGGAATTCAACGACTCTTTCCCCGTCGTA
>JAZOWH010000083.1:0-2016 GCA_045659165.1 Candidatus Fimenecus sp.
TAATGGTCTTGGTCTTTGTGCTACACAGTATGCGTCTGAATATATGGATGCTGAAATTCATACAGGTGGTTTCAGATATCTTCTTCACTTTGAAAAGGGTGAAATTGCAGGAGATATGATTAAAGAGCCATATAACAAAAAAGACACAGGTTCTCGTATTCGTTGGAAGCCTGACCTTAAGGTTTTCACAGACATCAATATTCCTCTTTCATATTTTCAGGAAACAATTAAAAGACAGTCTGTTGTAAATGCAGGTATTAAATTTATACTTAAAGACCAGATTTCAGGCAACTCATTCGAAACTTATGAGTATGTTTATGATAATGGTATCACAGACTATGTAAAAGAGATTGCAAATGGTACAGAAATGTCATCTGTACAGTACTGGTCAACTGAAAGAGTAGGTCGTGACCGTGAAGATAAGAAGGATTATCGTGTAAAGATTACAGCATCTCTTTGTTTCTCAAATAAAATTCAGCTTAAAGAATATTATCACAACTCAAGTTTTCTTGAACATGGTGGTGCACCTGAAAAAGCATTCAGAAATGCTTTCGTTTATCAGGTGGACAATTATCTTAAAGCAAATGGTAAGTATGTTAAGAGTGATGCGAAAATCAATTATCAGGACGTTGAAGATTGCTTGATTTTTGTTGTTTCTTCATTCTCAACACAGACTTCTTATGAAAACCAGACTAAAAAGTCAATTACAAATAAATTTATTCAGGAAGCAATGACAGATTTCTTCCGTCAGCAGCTTGAAGTATATTTCCTTGAAAACAAGCTTGATGCAGAAAAGATTACAAACCAGATTCTTATCAATATGCGTTCAAGAGTCAAGGCAGAAAGCACACGAATCAATATCAAAAAGACATTGCAGTCAAGTAATGATATGACTTCTCGTGTTGAGAAATTCGTTGACTGTCGTAGCCGTGATGTGAATGAAAGAGAAATCTTCATAGTGGAAGGTGACTCTGCTCTTGGTGCTTGTAAACAGGCTCGTGACTCATCATTCCAGGCAATTATTCCTGTTCGTGGTAAGATTCTTAACTGTCTCAAGAGTGAATATGACAAGATTTTTAAGAGTGACATTATCGTTGACCTTATAAAAGTTCTTGGCTGTGGTGTTGAAGTAAACTCAAAGAAGAGTAAAGAAGTTTCTTCATTCAACATCGACGATTTAAGATGGAATAAGGTTATTATCTGTACTGACGCCGACGTTGACGGTTTCCAGATTAGAACACTTATTCTTACAATGATTTACCGACTTATGCCAACTCTTATTAAAGAAGGTAAGGTTTATATTGCAGAATCACCACTTTATGAAATTAGACATAAGGATGAAACATGGTTCTGTTATACAGAAAAAGAAAAAGCAGATGTTCTTAGTGAACTTGGTAATGCAAAATACACAATTCAGCGTTCAAAGGGTCTTGGTGAAAATGATGCGGATATGATGTGGCTCACAACAATGAATCCAAAAACAAGACGTCTTATTAAAATTGAACCTGATTATAATCCTGAAGCTGTTGCAGATAAATTTGATTTGCTTTTAGGTGATAATCTTCAGGGTAGAAAAGACCATATTGCTGAAAATGGTCATTTGTATATTGATTTAGCAGATATTTCATAAGGAAGGGGGATATTATGGCACGAAAAAAGAAAATTGATGTTCCAAAAGTGGAAGAAGAAAATATAAATGCACATATTATTGGTGCTGGTGATGTTGTTGAGCAGTTTATTACTGAAACTCTTGAAACCAACTATATGCCTTATGCAATGAGTGTTATTATGTCCCGTGCAATTCCTGAAATTGACGGTCTTAAACCATCTCACAGAACACTCCTCTATACAATGTATAAGATGGGACTTCTTAATGGTGCAAGAGTAAAATCAGCAAATATCGTTGGTCGTACAATGCAGTTAAACCCTCATGGTGACGCTGCGATTTACGAAACAATGGTGCGTCTTTCACGTGGTAACGAGAGTTTGTTGCATCCGTATGTTGACTCAAAGGGT
>JAZOWH010000084.1:0-12937 GCA_045659165.1 Candidatus Fimenecus sp.
CTGACTGTAATAAAAAGCACTATATTTATGGTGAAAGTAAGATTGATGAAATAGCAAAAGAACTCGATATCCCTGTTCTTGCAAAACTTCCTATCAACCCTGCAAATGCAGCACTTGTTGACAAAGGATGTATCGAACTTAGTGAAGAAAAACAGTTTATTGATGTAATTAAAAAGATTGCTGAATAAAAAATTAAGGACTACCAATTGGTAGTCCTTTTTTTGTTTATCAATACATAGTTTTTGAAAGTACGAAGCAAGTCCAGAGCGCGATTACAAACAAGCCTTCTGCAGGAATTGCAAGTTTTGTGTAAGGACATTTCCAACCTTTGTCAACACAAAGGAAAATAGTTCTTGTTACAAAAACTGTTGTTGCGAAGAAAAGTCCACCAATCATTGAGTAGTATGGTGTTTTAAGTGCAAGCATAAGGAAAAGTAAGAATCCACCTAACGCACCTGAAATACCACCATAATATACTCGGATTTCAGTAATACCAGCATTATCTACAGGTTTTACTGAAAAGCTTTCAGCATTTTTGAGAGGACTTGTAATAAATACGATTGCCATACCGAAAAAGTATAACACAAGACCAATTGTAGCAACTGCTGCAGGAATATTTGACATTAAAATTTCTTTCATAATGATTCTCCTTTATGATTTGATTTCTTTTTTATCAAAGAAAGATGTAAAGTTGATGATAAATAAAAGTATATATGCAACCCACATAGGAAGATTTTCAATAAAAGCACTCTTACCGACTGTTACCAAAAGCACAAGCATAAGGGCAAGAATAATAACGAAAATAATAGTTGCAATAATATATTTCTTATCTTTTTCCATACACTTATGGAAAAGGTAAATAATCATACCTGCTGCACCGAAGAATGCGAATATAAGAGCTGATGCCCAGTGACCTAAACATCTTGGAGTCATAATAAGTTCAAGGCCTGCTGATGGTACATTGATTGTAACGAAAAGTGCAGCACAACCGAGTGAAGTTATGATAATTCCTGCTTTGTTATAATAGTTGTTTTTACGATACATATAAAGCACATTAGTGAAAATCGAAAGGGAAGAAAGTACACCCCAGATTTTATACTCCAATGGGTATTTAAGACCGAGCATACTTGCTGTAACATCAGTTAAAATGTTGCCAAATTGTTCAGGAAAACTTAAAAATCCGTACCATGTGATGAATGCAAAGCCTGCAATAAGATTTGCAATACAGAAAATAGTTGTAGGTTTTGAAAGCTTATCAGCAAAAAGAATATTCTTAATGAAAAAAGCATAGAAGAAAAGAAGAATAGTTGAGCCGATTACCCAAAGCCAGTAAATTGTAGAACTTGCATACATTGGGCCATAAAGCATACCATCAAATTTTGCAATAAACTGGTCAGCAGGTAAAAGCATATCTGCATCTGTTGGAATTATGTATTTATACTGGTCCCAACTCATAATAAAGGTCATCCACAAGCCATAAACGACTGCGATAATACCCCACATAACTGTATAAATTTTCATCATTTTTTTGTTATCTGTCATATCAATCCCTCCATAAAACATTGTAGCACTAAAATGTTATAAAAGCAATAAAAAAGGACTACCGATTTGGTAGTCCTAAAAAATTTATGAATATGAATTATTCTTCGTCTTCACAGCAGTCACAATCGCATTCACAATCGAATTCGAGAGTTTCGCCGCAGTTTGGACATTCAGCTTCACCGTCAAGAATGATTTCTTCGTCGAAGTAAATCACTTCACCACAGTTTGGGCATTCAACTTCATACATATCTTCGTCGCAATCGCAACAATCATCACAGTCGCAATCATCACAATCGTCACATTCATCATAGAAGATGTCTTCAAGCTCAGCAAGGTCTTCATCAACCTCATCAAGCTGTTCTGTAACGAGAGCCATTTCGTCATCAAGGTCGCTTACTGCAAGAGCAAGGTCCTCAAGAACATCAAGAACTGCGTTAATAACTTTTGTTTCCTTATCGTTCTTGTCAAAATCAAGACCTTCAACAAGACCCTTAAGGTATGCTACTTTTTCTGTTACTGTCATCATGTTTATTCCTCCGTTAAGTATAGTTTAACTTAATCAGCAAAAATTATGCTCTTGACATATACTCGCCTGTACGAGTATCAACGTTAATCATTTCGCCTTCTTCAATGAAAAGAGGTACTTTGATTTCTGCACCTGTTTCAAGAGTAGCTGGTTTTGTAGCGTTAGTTGCTGTATTACCTGCAAAGCCAGGGTCAGTCTGTGTTACCTGAAGCACAACAAAGTTTGGTGGTTCAACACCGAAAACACTACCCTTATATGAAAGGATTTTACAAACCATATTTTCTTTAACAAACTTAAAGTTGTCGCCAAGGTCTGATGCATTTACAGGAACCATATCGTATGTTTCTTGGTCCATAAAATAGTAGAGACCACCATCGCTGTATGAATATTCCATATCTCTTCTTTCAATGACAGCTGTTGGGTACTTTTCAGTTGGGTTGAATGTTCTTTCAACAACACCACCTGAAATAACGTTCTTAATTTTTGCTCTTACGAAAGCAGCGCCTTTACCTGGTTTAACGTGCTGGAATTCAACGATTTGGAAAACGTTGCCGTCCATTTCAAAAGTTACGCCGTTTCTGAAATCACCTGCTGATACCATAGGTAATATACCTCCAATTTGTTTTTATTCACCTTAAAATAATACAATAAATTTTAATATATTTCAAGTCTTTTTGTAAAATCAAGGAACAATTATATAACTTTGTGCCTTACTTGAAGACAATTTTTCATAAAATTCTGTATTTTCAATAGGATTTTTGATTGTTGGAATCACTTTTACAGTTGAAAAATTGTTTAATGCTTTGTTATTGAGAACTAAATAACTGTTCTCAATATAACTTATATAGTTTCCACTGTTGGGTGATTCAAGGATAGGGGAACATATATGAGCAGCAGTATCAAAAAGTGTTCCGCCCCATTTTTCAGTATTTCCACCGTCTGCACATTCCAACGGGCAACCAAGTATAACTGGTCTGCCATTTGTTGAGCTGACAGCTTTTTCGATAAATTTCATTAGTACAAGGTTTCTGTTAAGAGTTGTGTCGTCAGATGTATAAACCGGGACAGCACCAGGACGTGATTCAGGAAATTGTACTGAATCAAGATAGATGCAGTCAGCACCCATTGCCACAACTTCTTTTACAACAGAAGTAAGGTAATTAGTTGATTTTGAGCTTGTTGGGTCAAGCCATACTTTGCCATTCATAATGGCTGAATTATCAAACCAGATTCGTGTTTTTTCAGCATTTTCATATACATAGGCATGAAGTCTTTGAGGTGCTATTGTGTCTTCAAAGCAATAAATTCTACCTAAAAGCAAGAATCCTTCTGATTTAATTTTATCAATTATCTGTGAGTCGATTTTAGTGTATTCTTCTTCACCGGAATAAGAAATCAAGTCAGATTCATAGGTTAAAAGTCCATCTTTTGTCTTAAAGTCAATCATAATGGCATTAAAACCGTTTTCTTTTGCAGAATTAAGATGGTTTCCAAGGTCCGTCATATCACGAAGAACATAATTATCAATATAAGTTGCTCTTACTGTGCCGATATTATCTGCAGTAACCAAAGGAGGAGAATCAATGTGATTTTTATCCAAAGGACGAGTTGAAAGATTATAACAGAACTTTGCAAAGACGAAAACACCTACAAAAAGGAAACACAAAAAGACGCAAAACAGAATTGTTCTGATGCGTTCTCTTTTTTTTGCCTTACGACTTTCGTGAATAGGACGTTCACCAATTCGTGAAGGATATTTTTTTTGAAAACCGTAGTAACCTTTAAGCCTACGTTGTGAGTTTTCTTTCTTTGCCATATGTTATATTTGCCGCCTTTCAAATCCGAAATGCCGAAAAGACTTAAAAATAGCTGTTTAAAGGCAGATTCGGATTGTTCCTGTCACCCTAAATAAATACAGATGTACCGGAAATTCCTGTAAAAGCCAATGATAAAAGGGCAGTATAAATAAAAATTGCAGGAGTACCCTTGAAAACTTTTGGAATTGAAGTGATTGTATCGAGTTTTTTAAGTCCACTGTTAATAAGAATAACAGCAATAATGTATGCAAAACCTGCACCGAGACCTGCACCGATTGACTCAACAACATTAAATGCAGAACGATAATTGATTAAAGGCATTGCAAGAACGAGTGTGTTAAATGCTGCTATACCGATTCTTCGTTTTGTTGCAGGCTGGACTCTTGGAATAATATTTGCGAAAATCATTGTCACAATATAAATAGCCAACAGAATGCCTACATAAATAAGCGCATGGAAAATTTCATTAAGATTACGAATCACAGGGAAGAAATCAATAAGAATACACAATGCTGAAGTAGCGGTTGAGAAAAAAGTGATAAAAACAGCCATTGGTAAAAGCTGACGAGGCTTAGCACTCATACGGACAGCTTCACTCAAGCCATATCCACCATTGAAAATAAGATTCTGAAACAGCATAACATAGAGTGCAGCGGAAAGAAGGTTTAAAAAGATGTTCATTTTCCATTACCTCCATCATTCTTATTCTTGTATTGTTCAAGGTCAGAAAGCATATCTGAGAAATCATCCATATATGTTTTGCTGTTTTTCTCTTCAACAGGAATTTCTTCAGAAATAACAGGTGTTTCAGATACAGAAATATCCTCTTTGATAGCTTTGCGACTGCGTTTTGCTTTCTTTTCTTTTTTTGGCTTTACGTCCTTTGATTTAGGAACATAAATTTTAACACTTTCCTCTTCTGCAGTATCCCCGTAAGGATTAAATTCATCCTTCATAAGTTCAACAAAGTTATCACGGAGAGAACGTCTGATTTCTGAAGTGTCAAAAGCCTTGTTTGGATTTGCTTCAGGATATTTTATACTTACAAAAGCTTTAAGAGCAGCAGCAAAAAAGCCCATAAGCAAAAGTCCGCCGAAAGGCATTAAAAATGCAGGAAATTTTACAGGGATATTTACATCATAATTCCAGATTGTACCATTTCCTAAAAGTTCACGAACAAAACCGGTAATAATTGCAACTACACCATAACTGAGTGATGATGATACTGCATCAATAAAACTTGTTTTAACATCATTTTTAACAGCAATTCGTTCACAATGAAGTGCGATAAGGGAATTAACAGCCATAAGAGGGAGATAAACACCAAAGTTTGCCGAAACGGTAGGGAAAAGTTTATCAACAACATACATTGTTGGGAAAATTATTGCAACACCGAAAACCGTGTAAAGTGCAACTCGCCAATAACGACGAACATTTTTAAGGAATTTCGATGCTAAAAATTCACAAACAATCAATTCAACGGCAGTAACAACTGCTAAAAATATGGCAAGCTTTAATGAATAGGCAATGGCAACAACAGGACAAAGTCCGATTGCTTCAAAAAGAATAGGATTTTTGATAATAGCGCTGTTGCGTATGGTTTTTAATGCACGATTTTTATCACTCATTACTGTCACCTCCCATAAAGAAAGGTAAATTCTGGTCTGTTACAATATTTTCTTCAGAAATTACTGTTTCAAGAGTTTCGCTTTCGTGATTTATGATTTCTGTTTCTTCATTTGTAGCTTCAGTTTCTTCTATAATTTTTTCAGCAGCAGAAACATCAGGAATTTGTTCGAGAACGTTATCCGGAACAACAGAAGGAACAGGTTCAACAATTTCCACATATGGTTCAAGTGCCTTGATACGCTTTTTCTCTTTTCGTGTCAGAGGAATACCGTCAAAAAGGTCAGAAATAGCGCAAGCAATTAAAAATCCAAAACAAGCACTTTCTTCAAATGGAGAAACATAACGAATAACCATACAGATTATACCACTGACAAATCCCCAGAAGAATTTTGCAATTGTTCGTTTCGGTGCAAAGAATGGAGATGAAATAAAAAATACTGCACCAAATAAAATCATACCTGAACAAAGTTCCATTACAATAGAAACAACTCTGCCTGTTGCAACTCTTGGGAAAAGCACAGCCATAGCGCAAACAGCAGCAATAAATGTGAAAACAGCAATACTGTCCTTTGGTCTGCGAATGATTATGAAAAGGAAAATACCGATAAAAGCAACAGCGCAGCCTGTTCCCAAGGCAGAAGGAACACTTCCTACAAGCGCTTCTATTATGGCAATAATATTATCGTCTACTGAGTTCCCGTATAAGAGCATTTTGCCGAGTGAGTCGCCAAAATCGGAATATTTATAAATTTCTTCAGGCCAACAGAGTGTGGCAAAGCAAAGAGCTGCAACGGAAGGGATAAATGGTGCATTTTCAGGACTTCCAAAAGGTAATACGCATACACCTATGGCAAAACCTGCACAAATTGCAATTAACCACCAAGGTGCTGATGCAGGTAATAGCAATGGGATGGTAGTGGCTATTATCATAGCGTGTGGTGTTCCAAGTGGAAAATGAACATCTAAAAACTTTTTACCAATAGATGCAAACATCCAACATGTTATGAATGAAATTGTAATATTGATAATCGCAGAAAAGCCGTGGATAAAAACAGCCACAGCCACAGGAACGCACATCATAAGAGCATATTCTCTCATTACTGAACGCTTGATTTCTTCTGTTGAATTTTGAGGCATATTTGTGTTAATCAAAACATATTCCTCACTTTTTCCAATATTTATTTATTGCACATTGCAAGTCCCTGTAATATTATGAAATAAGGGTATTTACAGTATTACAGGAGGTAAGATATGATTATTGAAACTCTAAATGAAAATGTAATGTTACTGGAATTATCAGGTGAAGAAATGGAAAAATTCCATATTACATATGACATATTAAATTGCAATAATGAAAAGGCAAAAAATGTACTTAAAACACTTTTACATAATGTTGATTCAGAAAACAGACTTTCAAAAGGAGAAAAAGTTCTTATCGAAGCAATGCCTATAGAAAATGGCGGATGCTTTTTCATTCTGACTTTTTCACAAAAAAGAAAAACTGTCTACAGAATAAAGAGAAATAATGAACCCTCAGTTTTTCAAACAAATAATATTGATAATATGTTGGATTTTCTATCAGCAATCAGAAAAAGTGGAATGAAAGAACAAAATCTTGAAGCATTCACAATGAACAACGAGTATTTTATCTATTTTCCTGAGATGGGTAGAAAACTCAACATAATTATGTGCGAATACGGAAACAATACCCGAAACATCAGTTATGAAAAATTGAAAGAGTATGGTAAATCCCTTGGCAATATTTATTTGCAGTAATTTTCTTCTGCAATTTTCTTAAATTTATCAATTGTGCCTTTACGGTCAGCGCTTGAGAAGAGTGCGCTACCTGAAACGAAAACATCAGCACCTGCTTTTGCGGCAACTGCAATAGTGCTTTCGTTGATACCACCATCAACTTCGATTTCACAATTAAGACCACGTTTTTCTATTTCCTGTCTTAATGCAGAAACCTTTGGCATCATATCTTCCATAAAGCCTTGACCACCGAAGCCAGGCTCAACAGTCATAATGAGTACCATTGAAAGTTTATCAAGGTATGGGAAAATATCTTCAACAGGAGTTTTTGGTTTAACAGTAAGTGAAGCCTTTACACCGTTTGCGAGAATTTTGTCAATAGTTTCGTCAATAGGTGAATCACACTCTGTGTGGAAAGTGATGATGTCAGCACCTGCATTGCAGAAATCGTCGATATATTTAAGTGGTTCGCTAATCATAAGGTGAACATCAAAAGGAACATCTGTTGCTTTACGGATGCACTTTACAAGAGGAGCACCGAGAGTGATATTTGGAACAAAATGACCGTCCATAACGTCAATGTGCATATAGTCAGCACCACAAAGTTCCATATCCTTTAATTCTTCTGCCATTCTTCCGTAATCACAAGAGAGAATGGATGGTGAAATTTTCATCATAATAACTCCTCCAAAAATAAGTATTATCAATACATTTTACCATACATTGAAAAGAAATACAATATTATTTCTGTCATTCTGAGCGTAGCGAAGAAACTCAACAAATTACTAAACAAAAAAGTGAAGTCCAAAATGACTTCACTTTACTTTTTATCTGTTCTATCTAAAAGGTAAACTACACTGACACCATAATAATCAGCTAATGTGATAAGCACCTCTGCAGTAAGTGCGATAACACCAGTTTCATATTGTGAATATGTGTTTTGAGAAACATTCAGCACTTTTGCAATATCACTTTGTCGCAAATCATTATCTTCACGGATGGCTCTCAAGTTTTTAAATACCAAAATAATCACCCTGAAATATTATGCCGTATCTGTATTACAGATATTGACTTTTATCTGTAATACAGATAAAATATGTGGTGGAATGTTGTGTAACGTCTATTTTTATACAACAAAAGATATTTTGGAGGAAAAGAAAAATGAAAAAAACAAAAAAGATTTTATCAATCTTCTTGGCATTGTTGATGATTATGTCAATCGTTCCAATGTCTGCAATAACCGCAACTGCCCAAACATTCACGGGAACTTGTGGCTCGAATCTTAGATGGTATTATGATGATTCACTTGGCATATTAACAATTGCTGGTTCTGGTGATATGTATGACTTCGATTCTGATAATCGTCCATGGGAGAAATACACATATGGAATAGCAAGCATAGAAATAGGGAGCGATGTAACATCAATAGGAGCTTATGCTTTTTATGATTGTGAAGACCTTGAAAGTGTAACTATTCCTGATAGTATAATAAGAATAGGAGACAAAGCATTTTGGTATTGCGATAGTCTAACAAGTGTTAATATTCCAGATAGTGTAGTTTCAATTGGTGATTCAGCATTTCGTTCTTGCGATAGTCTGGAAAGTATAATAGTGGATGATAATAATAAATATTTTTCAAGTGATGATTATGGTGTACTCTATGATAGATACAAAACAAAACTTATTCAATATCCTATAGCAAAAAAAGAAACAAAATATATAATATCTGATTGTGTGAATGAAATATGCGATGTTGCGTTTGAAGGTTGTGATAATCTTGTAAATGTAGTAATTCCGGATAGTGTAACTACAATAGGCAATATGGCGTTCGCTTTTTGCACAGGCCTTGAAAAAATAACAATTCCTAATAAAGTAACAACAATAGGTAATAGTGCATTTTGGGACTGTAGTCGTCTTACAAGCATTGTTATACCGGATAGCGTAACAGCAATGGGTAACTCGGCTTTTTCTTCTTGTGAAAATCTTGCAAATGTAGTAATAGGAAACGGAGTTGCAAAGATTAATGATGACACATTTAGTAGTTGTATTCGCTTAACAAGTGTAAAAATCGGTAACAACGTAACCTCAATAGGAGAATACGCATTTGATAATTGCACAGGTCTCACAAAGATTGTTATACCGGATAGCGTAACATCGATAGGCTACCGTGCTTTCTCTTCATGTGAAAACCTAAAAGAAGTTACAATAGGTAGTGGCGTGTCTAAAATTTATGCAGGTGCGTTTTTTCAGTGCTTTAACATTACGGATGTTTACTATAAGGGAAGTGAAGATGAGTGGTATAAGATAGGATTTGGTAATGAAAATTCCAGATTGACTACTGCGACAATTCACTTTAATTCTACAGGTGGCTCCACGGATGATGATTTGTATGATGAACCAGAAAAGCCTAACGAAGATAGATATTATATATTTAATAGAGGCTTTACACACAATTTGGATTATTATGCTAAATATTTAGATTCATCGACATATGATACTGTTCTTTCCAATATGATGGCTGCACTTTCTAAAGCCGTATATAGTGGAAATGATATTGCGTTAGCAACAAGGTCGTTAGGTTTTGATAAAAGTAATGTTTACGATTATTATGGGAGCTACAATCCAAATACCTGCGGATATTCGCTATCTTTCAAACAATCCGATTACAGCGACGACATTATATGTTTGGTTGCTGTTAGGGGAACTCAGTCATTAGATTACAATGCTGATTGGTACGGGAATCTCAATATTATGACGGATTCATATGGACATCATTCTGGTTTCCAAAACCCTGCTAATCGAATTTATGAAAGTATACAGCAGTATATTTACACTAATCAAATAACAAAGAATGTGAAATTCTTTGTTACAGGACATAGTCGCGGTGGTGCAGTTGCAAATCTTTTGTCTGTAAAACTGATGGAGAATGGCGTTGCTTCATCAAATATCTACAATTATAACTTTGCGTGTCCTGATGTGGCATGTAAGTACTTTTTTGCAACATATTATAACATATTTAACTTATGCAACAGAGAAGATGTTGTTCCGTTTGTGCCAGGAATTTTAAGTCCACTTACATCTATCGGAACATCGTGGGACAAATACGGGCAAACATATTGGTTTACTAAGGATGACCCTAATACAGTCAATGCTTTTTCCGACCACGATATGGATTTGTACCTGAACTTCTTTGATCAACAACTTAAGCCATCCGAGTGGGGGTATTCATT
Organism: Candidatus Fimenecus sp.; assembly: GCA_045659165.1. Classification (GTDB taxonomy): domain Bacteria; phylum Bacillota; class Clostridia; order Oscillospirales; family Acutalibacteraceae; genus Fimenecus. The sequence continues at coordinate 10,500 of JAZOWH010000084.1, forward strand.
TGGGGATAAAGTTGACGATGCTGTAGGATGGTGTTGGGGCTGGGTTGCAAAGGTTTTATGTCCTGTTAATGTAGTTATTGTTGATGAATATGGAAAAAATATTGCATCAGTAATAAATGGAGAAATAAATTACTACGATAGTGATTTTGGTGATGTAATCATTTGCACATATGGTGAAGAAAAATTTATATATGTTAACAGTGAAAAAATTTTTAATGTTGAGCTGATAGGAACAGACACGGGAACAATGACTTATTCTGTAGAAAAATGCAATTTAGCAAGTGGTGAAATCTATGAGTCTAAAACATTTAATGATGTAATGCTTGAAGAGGGTAAAACGATGTATAGCCCTGCAAGTGAAACTGAAAAAACAGAGGATATTCAATTATTTGTTACTGAAGAAAAAAATGGCGAAAGAACATATACACATATAATAAATGAAAATGGAACAGAGAATGAATATTATAGTTTTTCAATTAAAGAGCCTTCTCGCACAACAATTCGTCATAAGGATGGTATTATTCTTCACTTGAATATTGATGGAAGGCTTCCTGAAAATTCAAAGATTGAATGGTATGTAAACAACGATAATTTTGACGCTGGTTATCTTGATGATGGTATTAGTTGTGTATTTATATCTAAAAACAATGGATATACAATTATTTCGGCTGTTATACGAGATGAAAACAATGAAATTATAGCAATTGATCAAATTGAATTACGTTCAAAAGCAGGATTCTTTGATAAAATCGGTGGTTTCTTCCGTTCTCTCTTTGGCAGTACCAAAATTTATGAATATTAATTGAATACATAACAAAATGAGTCCACAGGTTGTGCCTGTGGACTCATTGCTTTTTCCTTGATGAGAGATTCTTCGCTTATGCTCAGAATTACTTGTTTTATTTTTATACCGCACCTAAATATTCTTCAAGGCAGAGATTTTGTTCTTTCATTTCTGTTGCAGCAGCAACACCGACATATCTCCAATGCCATGGCTGATAAATCATACCTGTAATTTCGGTTTTATCTTCTGGATAACGGAGAATAAATCCGAAATTATGAGCATTTGCCACAAGCCATTTATATTCGTTGGTTGAAGAGGATCCTGCACTTGCACTGATTACATCAACAGCAAGTCCAGCTCCTGTTTCACTGCATCCAGCAGGTTCAACACGTTTTGCAGCACTCTGTTTTGCTTCTTCTTCACTATATCCTTGAAGAAGGAAAGCCTGAACCTTATTATCATAAATGATTTTTTGTCGCTGATAACTGCAATATCCTGAATATGGTGTAAGAACAACATCTTCGTTCATTGCCGCTTTGTACATCTGTCTGTACGCCTCTGCAACACGGATGTCAGCAGTAACTGAACTGCCTTCAACAACTGTACCAGTTGACATTGTATAATTCTTATCGAGAGGATAATTCTTGTTGATAAGTGCTAAAGCCCAATTTTCACCTAAAAGAACTTTTGCTGGGTTGTAATTGTCCCAGATTACAGGCTCTTTTGTGGTGCTTTCTTCTGGTTCTTCTGTTAATTCTTCGTCAACAGGTTCTGTAGGTTCTTCAGTTGTGATTTCAACTCTTGTTGTAGGCTCTTCAATGTGAGCAGAGTTGTAATCTCCACCACGACAGAACGCTATATATAAAATTAAAAGTATGCCCAAAATTGACACAAGAGTGATAAAAAGTATTTTGCGAATTTTTAACTGCATTTCTTTCATATATCTTTTCCTAAACTTTATATTTAATCGTATTATAGTTTATTCTTTTTCATCTTCAATGTCTATATTTGCAAAAATTTTTAAAATAATAGTGACTAAATAAAAAAAGTATGTTACAATGACTTGGTATACACGTTATAGTGGGAGGTCTATAAATTGAAAGCACACGAAAGTCATGCTCACTATCCTTCAAAAGTTCGTGAGTGTTCAAATTTCGCTATCAGAGAAATAAAAAAGGTATGTAAAGAAATCGGTCCTCGTCCTGCAGGTTATGAAGGCGAGAAAAAGGGTCAGGATTATGTTGAAAAACTTATGACACCTATTGCCGATGAAGTTAAAAGAGAAAAATTCACATTAAGCCCTAAAGCTTTTATGAGCTGGGTTATGATTGACGGTATTTTGGCTCTTATTGCTGCAGTTATGGGTATTCTTTGTTTCGCATTTAATATGCCAGAAACAGTTGAAATGGTAATGAGAATTCTATCTGTAGCACTTGTTGCTCTCGCTGTCTTCTTCCTTTTAGGTGAATTCCTTTTTTACAAGGAAGTACTTGACCCATTCTTCAAGAAAGAGGAATCAAGTAACGTTATTTGTACAAGAAAAGCATCAGGTGAAACAAAGAGAAGAATTATCATCGGTGGTCATATGGATACTGCTTATGAGTGGAGATACACTTATGTTGGTGGACCAAAATTAGTTACAACAGTTGTTGTT
>JAZOWH010000085.1:0-6923 GCA_045659165.1 Candidatus Fimenecus sp.
GTCTTAAGAATCTTGCTGTTTGAATTCCAGAATTTAGGTGTGTATGCATCAGGGTCAAATGAAATCTCATTTGTTCCGCCGATACCTACATCGTCAAGGTCGAACTCATAAACATCATCACGATTTTCATTTGTTGCAAGGAATCTTCTTAAATCCATTGGATGACGAGAAAGTGACCAAGATGCAGTTTCAATAAGGCTGTTTCCATATGCATCTGTCTTTTCTTCATTTGGATATGCAAGCTGATATACATAATACCAAAGAGGATTTTCACTGTTCTGCATTGAGAACCACCAATCATCAAGTGCTTCTCTGTAATATTTAAGAAGTTCTTCGTCGTCTTCAAGCTGGAAAAGTGTATAGAAGCCGAGCATTGCCATTTCTTCGTCAGAATGGTTAAGAATCAATTTATAAGCGCAGTCAAATAACTTTGTTCCGACTAAGTGACGGAGAATACGTCCTAAAATAGGAGTTACGCTATTTACATATTCAAGAATTGAAAGTTGATATCTTTCAAGTTCCTGAGTCATAATTTCAGCATACTGATACTGTTCGTCAAATGCTGCCATTCTGTATTCGTCTTCCCACTTCTGATAGCCAGTAACGTGTGCTGCAACCTTGAATACTGTAAGAAGAACAAGAGCGTTAAGTGGTGCACCACCAAGAACCTGACCATTGTGGAAATATGTTCTTGAGAATTTTGCCCATGTTGTTGGCTGACCTGAACCATCAACCATATTGTAAGAATTATCTACAAGGTGCTTTGCAAACTTATCCATTGTATTTACAATGAGAGCAGCAAGTTCAGGGTCTTCTGGACCAAGAATATCATAAGCGAGCTTGTAAAGGAATACGTGACCGATAATTTCGTCAGAGCTTGTATCACCCTTATAGAAAATATCTTCTATAGTCTTGCCTTCTGGAATAAGGTCATTCCAGAGTCTTTCAGGAATTTCACCTGTTGCATCAACTTCGAGACCACGATAGTTTTCACCGTGAAGAAGGAAGTCGCTTCCATCACCATATGTCTTTGTTGAAACACCTGTTGCTGTTCCGTCGCCATTATGTGACCAGTAAGCAAATGAATCAAAGTCATTATTTTCATCCTTGAAAGAATATGTTCTTGACCAGAAACCTTCAAGATTTCTTGTACGCATTGCATATTCGCCTTCAGTTTCAAGAGGGTTAGCCCAACCGCCATCCTTATTGAAGAGCTTAAGGTTTTCTTCAGGAAGCTGAACATAAGTGCGTTCAGCATCATCTAAATAAAGTGAATACATATTTTCAAACATTTTAGCAGGACTTAAGAATGGAACATTCTGTGAATAGTCTCCACCAACAAGAGTAGCTTCGCTAGTATAATATTTACCTGTTTCAAGGTCAACTACAGTACCACTTCTCTGTGCACGGTTATAAGATTCAACAGTTCCCTGACGCATTGAAATATATGTAAGGAAAAGAACTGCTTCTGTTGAAAGAGTTGCTGTTTTTCTTGCATCTTCAATCTGTTCAGGTGTTGCATTAGGGTCATTCTTAAGTGTTGCATAGCGCATAAGTTCGCCACCTGCATACATTGATGTCCACAAACCGTCGTTATCGCTTTCTTCAGGCTTCCATTCACCGTCAATAAAGTAAGCATTTGAAACCATACCGCGTCTTGCAACATTTTCCCATGTCTGTTCGTTGAGAATCTCAGCCTTTTCTGTACCATTCATATCGAGCATTTCGATATGAGAATAGCCTTCTTCCATTACAGTCCAGATACCATTTTCACCGTCAGCAAAAATAGCAAGCACCTTGCCTTCGCCTGTGTCAGCAGAATGGAAGTATCTGTCACCCATAAAACGCTGTTCTTTATCTCTTTCATTTGTTGCCTTTTCGTCAACTCTGAGAACACCGTAATCTGTGATTGTCCATACAGCACCATCTTTTGTTGTCGCTGTCTGTGCTTCTTCGTACTTGCTTTCGTCCTTTACGTCAGCAGGAACATTTTTGTCGTCAAGCTCATATCTTGTAACAACTTTCTGAAGATTATCACCTTCAGCTACTGCACCAAGTGTATAATCCACTTTTTCAGCTTTTTTTGCTAATTTTGTTGGCTCTGTCACAACGTTAAGCGTCACGCTGTCTGTAAGACCTTCTTCAGTCTTAGCAGTAACTACAGCTTTACCTTCTTTGAGTGCTGTAACACGACCCCATGTGTCAACCGTTGCAACATCAGCAGGCTCTGTTGACCATGTGAGCATTCTTTTTTCTGTGCCATTAATTGCATAATCAACTGTTCTTGAGTCACCGATGCTCATTTCCCAGTTTTCAGGAACAATCAGGCGCAAAACTGCTTCTTCTGATGCATTATCGTCTTTAGCAAACGCAGTAACAGGAACAAAAATTCCCATGAAAAGCGTAAGTGATAAAACGATTGCAATAAATCTTTTCATAAATGATTCCCCTTTTTCCTTTTATTGATTTTTGCGACAAAACACCATGTTTTTCCATCACAATAATTCATTAATATCATATCATTACCCTTGTATTTCGTCAAGAATAAAAAGATTATCATTATACTGAATTTTATTAAAAATATAATATTTGAAAAAATCATTTGTTATGATATAATAAAATCAACAATTAAAAGGTGGGAATAATTATGACGAATTTTATTTCACAATTAGTATTCAAAATGCTTTCTGTGGTGCTTGGCATTACATTCACCTTCACAGGTTTAGGCAGCAGCTTAAATTCTGACGGTGCGGTCGGCACTCCTGACGATTTTACTCCTGTTGTCCGTTTTGTTGTATGTTCGGACATTCATCTTGATGGCGATGAAAATCAACAGGCTGCAAAACGATTTGCAAACTTATTTACTGATATGTATGACTATGCAGAGAATTGTGAATACAAAAAACTTGATGCTGTGCTTGTTGCAGGTGACTTTACAGGTGGCGGTGCAGAAAAAGAGTACCAGATGTTCAACAAAATTGTAAATGAAAACAAAAAAGATGAAACTCAGCTTCTTGCTGTTCTTGGCAACCACGAATTTATTGACTATCGTGATGTTGACGCAACTGTCGGATATGACGTTTATCGCAAATACATAAACAAAGATGTTGATACTGACATTGTTATTAATGGTTATCATTTTATCGGTGTTTCTTATGACGATAATGGCAGCACATTCAGTGGCAAAACAAAATGGCTTGACGAAAGACTCGAAAAAGCTACAGCCGAAGACCCTGACAAGCCTGTTTTCGTTTATCAGCACCCACACCCTGCTCTTACAGTTTACGGCAGTGTGAACTGGGGTGATTTGGACACAAGAGCTGTTCTGAGCAAGCACCCTCAGGTTGTCAATTTTTCAGGTCACTCTCATTATGCAGCAAGTGACCCAAGAAGTGTATGGCAAGGTGAATTCACAGCAGTAGGATGTGGCTCATTATCTGCATTTATGGGCAACCTTAACTATATTGATGGTGACAAGGATGCTCCAGGTAACTCAGGTGGTGCTTGGCTTGTTGAAGTTGACGCAAATGGTAATGTAAGCATGAAACTTTACGATATTGAAAAGAGAACATTCTTCGACAATATTGATTATTATTTTACAGATTTAAGCAAAACTTCAAAGAGAACATACACTTGGAAACAGCAGAAAGCTCTCGATACTGCTCCTGAATTCCCTGAAAATGCAGCTGTAACATCTTATGCAGACGAAAATTCCGATACTATAATCACATTCCCTGAGGCTGAAGGCTATTACTCTGCAGAAAATTATAAAATCAAGGTTACAAACAAGTTAAAAACAGTTTATGAGGAAACTGTTATTTCAGAATATGTCCGTGCTACTGATGATGATGTTTCTGTAAATTTAGGTCAGCTTCCAAGTGGTGAATATAAAGTTAAAATTGTCGCTTATAGCCCATATGCAAAGAAAGGCGAAACAATAAAACAAACTATCACAGTTGAATAAAACAAGTCATAGACAGCAAAAAGCCAACACAGAAATTGTGTTGGCTTTGTTTTTTGTTTATTAAATTGGAGTTTATCGGGATAAACGAATACCCATTAGGGACATTTTGCTTTTATGCCATAAATCTTATTAAGTAGAGAATTAACATATGCACAGGATAGTAGGCATAGAATCCATATTGCATAAATTTACTTGATTTTCCTTTTTTACCACCATACAACCATATTGGGATAAGTGAAAATACCGCAAATCCCTGAGATGGTATTTCAAAGGTTTTGCCAAGAATTTCAATAGGGAAAACCTGACCTTCAAAGAATACAATATTAATAAGTACCATTGCAACAAGTTGAGCAAGCCATGCAAATGGGAAATCTCTGAGAACATAGAACATTACAACCGTAAGCATTCCCAAGAAACCGTAATCCACAAAGCCAAGTGTTGATGCAACACAAATTAAAGCTAACCACATAACAGAAAGTGTAATATTTTTTGTGCTTTTGTCTTTCTTTGCTTTATCAATTACATTGATTGCAAGCAAGCCCAAAAGAAGCGTAAATAATACATTCTGATGAAATGGATTAAAGAATCTACTGCTATAAAATAGGTTGAATGGAATTTCGGTAACTATTGCGAAGCCTAAAAGTCGCAAGGCATACTTCTTAAAATTTGAAGTGTGAACAAAGCCCTCTGCAATCTGAAATGCAAAAATAGGAAAAGCCAATCTACCTATGTATGTCATCCAGTTGCCAAAGCTCATATAGGTCGCCCAGATATGGTCGCTCAGCATAAAAATAACTGCAATTACTCTGAGCATATTTGAGGTAAGTCCCCCAAAAGGAATTTTGACCAAAGGACTGTTTACAGGGAGTTTTGCCTTAATATTTTCTTTCATATTGTTCACTCCTTTTTATTTTTTCAAGCTCATTATAACATAAAGAAATGCATTTCACAATAAAAAACCCACCGATTTCTCGATGGGATATAAATTCAGCATAATTCAAGCATTTCAAAAACTGCATCTGCCATAACTTTATGACCGAGATTTGTCGGGTGAATTCCATCAATGGCAAGGTCTTTTGGTGCAATTGTTTTCTGTGCTTTATAAAAAACTTCCTGCATATCAAGTACCAGAGCACCATGCTCAAGAGCGACATTTTTAAGTATTTCACGATATTCGTCAAGCTTTTTATGAAATGGGAATTTGGACTCCACTGCATCAATCATAAATGGCATTATGTAAAGAATCCGGGTGTCAGGCAACTCCATTTTAAGTCTTCTGTAAACCTCACGGATATGTGGTTCCATTGGACGAAGAAGTGGTGGATAATCTTCAGGTACATAATTTTCCCAAGCATCATTAACACCGATAAGCATAATGATTACATCAGGCTTCAGGCTTATACAATCCTTTGTAAGACGGTCATAAACGTGATATGTACGATTACTCGCAATACCCTTGATATCAACCTTTATATTCTTGCTGTATTTTTTAAATTTCTTTTTTAGCTGTAAAGCATAAATATTTCTTCCCTTGATGTCTTTCATCATACGGAAATTGAATTTCGGGTCAGTTATACTGTCACCGATAAATAAAACCTTGCTATCTTTTTTGATTTGAATTTTATCCATAAGTTCACTTACCTTTTTAATGATAGAAAAAGTATATCATATCTTTACACAAATCTCAATATTGAGCACAAAAATCCCCTTAGATTACTCCAAGGTGACTGATTTTTGCAGTTAGCAAAGTGGAGAATTAAAATTATTCTCTAACCTTTTTGTTCATATAAATTGCGTAAACAAGAGGAATAATTGTCAAAAATACAGGTGCTATGTATAAGGACAAGGTATTTTCAACATTAAATATAGAAAGTGAATTTACCAAGCAATGTGTTATTATACACGGAACAAGTGATTTGCTTTTATGAAATATAATAACGAATAAATAACCTATTGAAGTTGCATAATATATCTGAATTAAAGTAGGAATCAAATCTGCACCATTTATTAAATTAACAATGTGACCTGCACCAAAAGTAATAGCACTTACAATTATAGCGCTTTTAACATTGTTTTTTGCCATCATTTTAAATAAAAATCCTCTGAAAATAATCTCCTCTATAAATCCAACATTAAGCATTGTTAAAATATGAAAAACTATCTCACTTGATGAATGGTTAATATTAAAACCATTCCACAAATTAACTGTTACAATAACCAACAAAGGTATAAAGTATAGATATTGTCTTGCATTTTCAACCTTTTTTAGCCCATAATATGATGTTCTTTTTAACACCAACATTACAAGTATTAAACACGCGGATAATATTGTATTGGCAATAAAACTAACACAACTTGTATCCCCGAAGTTTTGAACACATACGGAATTAACAACGAGGTATATGATTATCAGTAACATACAAAATAAGGTTTCATACTTTTCAAATGCTTTAGTCATAAAAATCTCCACACACTCTTGATTTACAATTGGATTATATCATTACAATTCTAAAACTGCAACAAAAATCCCCCCCGATTACTCGATGGGGACATTTTGTTTTTTTATATACGGGACGCCGAGGCCGTCGACCCCTACATTTTTATTTATTCCGTAATAAATAAGATATTCTTATTTCAGTGATTGCTGCCTGTGTGGCAGTTAGCAAAGTGGGGAATTCCTGTTTTCGTTATTTATGGATATACATTCTTGACATATCGTTCTCGTCGTCACATTGCACCATACAGAAAAAATCCCAACCGTATCTTTCATAAAAACCTGTGTGGTCTGTAACCAAATATACAGGGGAAATACCTGCTAATTTCAAGTCTTCAACTGCCATATTAAGTAAATGTCCCGCAATTCCTTGTCTTCGGTGTTTTTCTTCTGTAAAAACAGCACAAATATTTGGAGAAAGGTCCGTTCGCTCATGAAAATCGTTTTCAATAACACCCAGACCAC
>JAZOWH010000086.1:0-3567 GCA_045659165.1 Candidatus Fimenecus sp.
TCATACAAGTAAAAATGTTTTTGCAGTCAATTCAAATTCAATGGGACTTTATGAATACTTGCTTTTGTGTCAGGACCTTGGGTCTATGGCAATTCCTGTAATTAACTGTGGTATCGTTACAGACAAAACATCAGAATACGAAAAGCAACAAGAAAACTATAAAAATGGCTCTGTGACAGAAGAAGAGTGGCAGACTTATCTTGATAGCATTTCATATCGTCCTGAAACGGAAGAATTTAACGTATATGTTCAGGACATTCTTGATATGATTGAATATGCTAACGGTGATGAGTCTACAATATGGGGTGCAAAACGAATCCAAGACGGTCATAAGGGCAGTTTTAATCTTCAGTACATTGCAATCGGCAACAGCAGTTATGATGACCTATACTGGCGCAACTTTGATGTGATTTATAATGCGATTCAGGAAAAATATCCTGAAATTAAAATCATCACATATATTGATGTTGATACAAGTGCTGAAAAGGCAGATGCAATCCGCCTTAACGCAAACGGACTTTATAACAACCTTATCGTTGAAGAAAATGCTTGTGTAAAGGGTGGAAAACTTTTTGACAAGGTTGATAAGTTTGATGAATATGAGCGTAGCGGAGTTCAGGTTGCAGTAAGCTCATATTCGGTAAACACAACGGTGGGTGACACTCTTACAAAGAATAACATCTGGTCTGCTATTGAAAATGCATCATTCTTAACAGGACTTGAGAAGAATTCAGACCTTGTTAAAATGGCATCTTATGAAACTACACTCGCAAAAATCAATGCTCAGTCAAAGGATACAAGCCTTGTCTGGTTTGATTCACAGGGACTTGTTATGACTCCTGATTATTATATGCAGATGCTTTTTGCAAACAATGTGGGTACAAACTATGTTTCTATGGAAGATGGCTTTAATCAGGAAGGTGTTTATCGCTCAGTAACTGTTGATGTAAATGAAAAAGTTATATATGTTAAGCTTGTGAACAGCACAAAAACACCATATAAAATCAACATTAATGTTGACGGCTTTAAAAATGTCAATAATCCGTCAGCGCAGTATATGAGCGAGAATTTCAAGTCGGCTTGTAATGAACCTGAGGAAGATTTACACGTTGCTCCTGTACAGACAGAGCTTACTGTTAAAGACAACACAATTGCTTATGATTTGAGCAGTTACTCCGTAAATGTTATAAGAATTCCTTATGACACAAATGACGGTTCCGGTCTTTTTGAACTTCCTGAAACTGATTTGATTGTTCCATTTATTCCACCATTTGTGGATGTTGTGATTTCTTGTGTCCTTGTTGCATTCGTGTTGGCAACAGGTGTGATAATTCTTCTTGTAAGATTACGCCACCACAAAAGAATAAAAGATAAACAAAAGAATAAATAAAGTTAAAGTGAGGGCATAAAAACCCTCACTTTTTTGCTTTATAATATATTTATATTATTATTTATAGACCGCAAAAATTGAGGTACTTTGCACTAAAAAGGCTCCCTTTTACGGAACTTCTTTATTTTTGAAATTTTTCCAAAAACTGTTGACAAAAATAAAATCTTGCTGTATCATCTAACTGTACTAATTGAAATAGCACAGTTAGTACAGTTGAACAGGAGGTGATACACCGTGAACATTTTTCTTGATTATCATTCCAGAACCCCAATTTATGAGCAGATTAAAGAACAAATCGTTCTCGATATCAGCAGGGGAGTGCTGAAAAAAGACGACCAGCTACCGTCATTAAGACAACTCTCAGCGCAACTGGGCTTGAATATCAACACCGTCAAGCGCGCGTTGTCGGAGTTGGAGGCTCAGGGAGTTATCTACACAATCGCAGGAAAAGGTGTATTCATAAGCGGTGACACAGAATCTCAAAACATCTTCCTTCAGCAGTCTTTAGATGCAGTAAAGACTTCTTTAATCAACGCCAAGGCTATGGGTGCTGATAAGGAACAGCTTGAAGGTATTCTTAACGATATCTTTAAAGGAGTTGACGATTAAGATGATTGAATTTGTAAATGTTACAAAAAAATTCGGTGATTTTACAGCAGTTGAAGATATATCATTCAAAGTCGAACCATCATCAATTTATGGTCTTATCGGTTATAACGGTGCCGGTAAAACAACACTTTTAAAAACTGCGGCAGGAATTTATAGGGCGGAGGGTGGCAAAGTCCTTTTGGATGGTGAGAACACATACGATAACGACAATAAGCGTAAGGATATGTTCTATATTCCTGATGACCTTTATTTTCCAATGAATGCAAATGTTTATTCAATGGCAAAGTTCTATGCAGACTATCATCCGAATTTTAGTTTTAAGACACTCGATAAACTGTTAGAGGTTTATGGACTTGATGGTAAAAAGAAAATCAGAGGTTTCTCAAAAGGTATGCAACGTCAGGCTGAAATTATTTTAGCATTGGCATCTCGTCCGAAATATCTTTTGCTTGACGAAACATTTGACGGACTTGACCCACAGAAAAAAGAGATTACAAAAAAGCTTTTTATGGAATATATGGCAGAAACAGAGGCGTCTCTCATTATTTCATCACACAACTTGTCAGAACTTTCTGACCTTTGTGACAATGTTGGTCTTATCAACGGAAAAAAACTCACAATGGACTGCTCAGTTTATGATATTTCAAAGAATTACAGTAAATTCAGACTTATTTTTGACCGTCAGATTACTGAAAATGACTTTAAGGATATTCAGTACAAGTCACTTGAAATTGACGGCAGAGTTGCAATGATTATCTTTGAGAAAAATGCCGATGAACAAAGACATAAGCTTAATGCGCTTCTTCCTATGGCTATTGACGAATACAGACTTACAATGGAAGAAGTATTCTTAAACGAAATGGAGGAAAAGAAATATGACATCACAAAAATCTTTGAATAGTGTTAACAAAAACGATTTCAAGCGTAGTCTTATAGGCTCACTTCCATTTCCAGTCATAGCGTTTGCTGTGCTTTTTACAATGGTGACAATTCCTGTTATTTCATATGTGACAGAAGAAGGGTTTTTAAGAGCAACTGAACATATTGAAATATCAATGTTTTTAGCACCACATTCAACATTTTATTATTCTTTTGATTTGCTTCCATTGGGAATGATTCTTTGTGGTATGCTGACAGCAATAAAATCTTTTTATTTTATGCTTTCAAAAAAGCAGGTTAATGTGTTCTTAAGCCTTGGTGTAAAGCGAAACACACTGGTTACAAATCGTGTTGTTTCAGGAGTAATAGCTCTCTTTACAGCAGTATTCGTACCAATATTTATAATTTATATTACAAATATTATCAGTTTCGGTTATACATCTCATCTTACAGGGCTTTTCATCTATTTTACATTATTACTTTTTGTCTGTGGATTGATAGGATTTTCACTTGTATCAGCAATGACAATGGTTTCTGGTAATATTTTTGAAGTAGGTGTTTCTTCACTTGCAATTTCTGTAATTCCTTTCTGTACATTCAATACTATATATTCACTTGCTGGCAGTTATCTTAAGGGATATATCAGAGTTTTTGATTACACATCAATAATGGAGATATTTACACCTTGG
>JAZOWH010000087.1:0-5088 GCA_045659165.1 Candidatus Fimenecus sp.
GTTACAGAACGTGAATTCCAGCTTTTAGAAGGAGCAATTACATTTATTGTTCCTCGTGGTTCAAAGTTCCTTGATTTGATATAATAAAACAGGATGGTGGATGAGGAGTTACTTGTCCACCATTTTTTAAAGGATAATGAAATATGTATAACTTTTTTGTTGATGAAACACAAAAATTGAATGATAAATATGTGATAACAGGAACAGACTTCAACCATATTAAAAATGTTCTTCGTATGGTTGTCGGTGATACTTTTCTTGTAAGTGAAAATGGTGTCAGCAACCTTTGTGAAATTGAAGATTTCGGTGAAGACTCAGTTGTGGCAAAAATAATTGAAGAAAACTACAACGATACAAATCTTCCTATAAAAATCTATCTTTTTCAGGGGCTTCCAAAAGGTGATAAAATGGAATTGATTATCCAGAAAACCGTTGAACTTGGTGTGGAAGGCATTATTCCTGTTGAGATGAATCGTTGTGTTGTGAAACTTGACGACAAGAAAAAGAAAAGTAAGATTGCTCGTTGGCAGACTATTTCCGAAAGTGCAGCAAAACAGAGCAAACGAAACACAATTCCTGAAATCTATGATGTTCTTACATATAAACAGGCTATGGCAAAGGCAAAAGAAATGGACTTGTTTTTAGTGCCATATGAAAGCAAAAACGGAATGGAAGACACCAAAACAGCACTTTCACAACTTAAAAGTGGTATGTCTGTTGGAATTTTAATCGGTCCTGAAGGTGGATTTGATGAAAAGGAAGTTGCTGAAGCCTTTGAAAATGGTGGAAAAGTGGTTTCTTTAGGTAAACGAATTCTTCGTACCGAAACTGCTGCAATAGCATCCGTTTCAATGTGTATGTTATATGCTGAAATGTATTTAGGTGAATAAAATGAAAGAATTACCAATTCATTTTCAGGAGAGAATGAAAACTCTTTTGGGTGACGAGTATGACGACTTTTTAAAGTCCTATGACGAAAAACCTGTAAGAGCATTTCGTGTGAATACGGATAAAATCTCTCTTGATGATTTTCAAAAACTGAATATATTTTCACAAGAAAAAATCCCTTATGTGGAAAATGGATTTTATTTTGATTACGATGGAATCGGTAACCATCCGTATCATCACGCAGGTATGTTTTATATTCAGGAGCCTGCTGCTATGGTGCCGGTTGAGAGCATCCAGATTCAACCTGAATGGATAGTTCTTGATTTGTGTGCTGCACCAGGTGGTAAAAGCAGTCAGATTAAGAACAAATTAGGTGAAAACGGAGTTCTTGTATCAAACGAGATTGTGCCATCAAGATGCAAAATTCTTACAGGCAATGTGGAGCGAATGGGCTTTAAAAATGTTGTCACAACTTGTATGCATCCGAAAAAACTTCAAAAGGAATTTCCAAACACCTTTGATATGATTATGGTGGATGCGCCTTGCTCAGGTGAGGGTATGTTCCGTAAGGAAGAAATCGCAATTGACGAATGGACTCCTGAAAATGTGAAGATGTGTGCCGAAAGGCAAGAAGAAATCCTTGATTGTGCTGTGAAAATGCTCAAAGATGGTGGATATATCGTGTATTCAACTTGCACCTTCTCACTCGAAGAGAACGAAATGATGGTTGATGCGTTTTTAGAAAGATATCCCGAGTTCGAGCTTGTACCAACAACTGAAAGAGTTCGAGAAAATACTGCTGATGGAGTATGCTTTGAGGGATGCAAGTGCGAAAATCTTCACTACACAAGACGATGCTACCATCACAAGACAAAAGGTGAAGGGCAGTTTGTTGCTGTGCTTCATAATACAAACGAATGTTATGGGAATGTATCAAGAAACGAGTCTAAAAAAGATAAAATCGACAAAACAGTTACAGATTTTCTTAATGACACGCTTACCAATTATGATATAGACAATGTGATGATGTATAACGGAAACCCAGTGTATTTCACACCTGTTTTTTCAATAAGAAAGGGCAGTGCCTTTGCTTGTGGTGTGACAATCGGTGAAATCCGTAAGAATTACATTCAGCCACATCATCAGTATTTTATGGCTATGGGTAAAGATTTTAAGAGAAAAATCAACCTTACAGCCGATAGTGATGAGATAAAGAAATATCTCCACGGTGAAGAATTCAGCACAGATTGCCCTAACGGTTGGGCAGTAGTAATGGTGGAAGGATGCACTGTCGGTGGCGTAAAGGTTTCAAACGGCAAAGCCAAAAATCATTACCCAAAAGGTTTAAGAACCAAATAAAAGAAAAAAGACGGTTTAATAACCGTCTTTTTTTGGAGCTGCTAACCGGACTCGAACCGGTGACCTCGTCCTTACCAAGGACGTGCTCTACCACCTGAGCCATAGCAGCAGAACTAAAATGCAAGAGTTATTATACAGATGTTTAATATTTTTGTCAAGAAGATGTAATTACACTTTTTCTGATGAAAAAGGCAAAAAGTATTCTTTGCAACAAATCATTGCGTGACTTTTTCGGTTTATTATGTAATAATAAAGCTGTAAGGAGGCGATATGAATGACTAAAGTATCGAAAAATCTCAAAAAAATCAGAACAGAGAAAAAACTTACACAAGATGCTCTGGCAGAAAAACTTCACGTTACCCGTCAGGCGATTTCAAATTGGGAGAACGATAAAACCAAACCAGATATAGAATCTCTTGAAATGTTGGCGGAAGTTCTCGACGTAGATATTGAAGAATTGATTTATGGTGAGAAAAAAGAAGTCATCAATTCACACGACAAGACAAAACAGAAAAATCGAATTAAGATTACTCTTGCTGTGGTAGGCTCGATTTTCGTGGCATCAGGACTCGCGATTTTGTTCTTTGGCTTCTGGCAGGATTTCAGCATTTCTTTACAAACCACATTTTCAGTAATTCCAATGCTTGCAGGTCAGTTGGTTGCGATATATACATATTTAAAGAAAAAAGACAGCCCAAGCTGGCGTGAGAGTGCGGGTGTAATCTGGACAATTGGTACAGTTGCAACAATTGCACTCGTGGACGGAGTTCACAATATAAGTTGGTCATATACAGATTACCTTGTAATTGACTCTGTGCTTTTGATTCCAATTCTTTTTATATTCAGTTCATTAGTGCCACTTGCTTTCTATTATTATATGTCAGTTCATATTGCAACTATTGGTAATTGGCATAATTTATTCTTCTCATTACTGTTTTTCTCAGTAGGAATTTTGTACACATATTATCTTTCACGAGATAAGGATGATTCAAAAGGAAAAATTGCACAATGGATTACAATGATAGCAGCTATTCCACAAGTTGCAGTATTGATTATTGCAGGATTCAGAGTTGTTATTCTTGCAGAATCAATGTCAGTTCTGTTTGCAGGATTACTTTCATTCTTCCTTTGTGTATATATAATTTCAATTGATAATACAACTGTCACATCACCATACAAACCGATTTCAGCAATTGGTATTTGTGGGTCAATGTTAGCCATTTCATTAGGTACAATATTTGATGCACCATATTGTACAGGTGAAGATATAATCAGCTTTGTGATTTCAATTGTTATTTATGTTGCAGTACCATTGATTATAGTAATAATAAGACGAGAAGAATTTGAAGAAGAATACTTTAAAATTGCAAAAATAGTAATTCCGTTTCTTATGATTGTTTTAGTATTTGCATATGCGATTGTTGAAGAAGTGTGTGTTGAGCCGGTTGTAAGTTGGAATGCAAAATATTTTATATATGACATTATATATTACATAGGAGCAGCACTTTCAATAGTCTTTGGTGGAATGCTTGTTTATCAGGGTGCAAAGGACGTGAAAATACTGACTATTAATTTAGGTCTTTTAACTGTATTTGCACAGTTGATTGGAATTTATGCAAACCAAGGAGATAACAATATCTTTATCTTCGGTGCGTTACTTGTCATTTTCGGTGTGGCAATTATCTTTATCAACTGGAAAATGCTTTCAATCAAAAAATCTCTTCAGGAACAACTGAACGGAGGTGGCACAGATGCTTAAAAAGTTTATGCTTCCGATTTTAATAATATCTATTGTTGTTCAGTTGCTTGTGCCTGTTTGGATGATTGTATATGGCAACAAAGCAGAAGAGGATTTGCAAAAATACGGAAAAGAATTCAAAATTCCAGTATATATTCAAAGCATCCATAATGGTTCTATGGATGTCAGGTTTTATGAATATAATCTGTTTCAAAAGGGTCATTATGCCGTTCTTGAAGAAGACGAAAACGGATACGCAAATCTTATACAAACTCAACCAACAAAACCTAAAACATCTGATTATATCTATATAACTTCAGAGAATAAGTTGAAATTGGGTGAAGATTATTCAATTGATGCCGATATTACTGCGTGGAGAGTAGGAGAAAAATCAGCATATCTCGTTATTAGGGTTTATAACGGTGAGTTTGAAATTGTGGAACTGTACATGGATGGTGTTCCCGCAGAAGAGTGGTTTGAAACCGCAACTGTATCTAAAAATGAATATGATCAGGATGTTTTAATACAACAATGAGTTCCTTTTTATGGTTGGCACAATTTTTATGCATAAAACAATGAATATTCGAATAAATTATGTATAAAAATGCAAATAAGATAGTTTTTGACTTGATTTTTTGCATAAATACTTGATTTTTACTGAAAAGGCATATATAATCTAACTGCAAATCCAATATTTTTTAAAAGGAGTAGATTAAAATGAAAAAATCAGTTAAAATTCTTTCAGTAGTTCTTGCTCTTGTTATCGTAATCGGTTGCTTCGCAGCTTGTGGCGGTGGTGAGAAGGCAGATACACTTAAGGTTGGTGTTCAGACAAACACAACAGGTCACCTTTACACAGCTTGGGACTTTGGTGAAGATGTAGCAGTTGCTTATGACAATGGTGCAATTGCTGTTGAAGCTCTTAAAAATGGCAAGGTTGACTGCGTTATTATTGATAATGAACCTGCAAAAGCTTATGTAGCAGCAAACGAAGGTCTTAGAATCCTTGAAACAGAATATGCAGTTGAAGATTATGCTATCTGCTTCCAGAAGGGCAACGCTGAGCTTAAAGATGCAGTTAATGGTGCTCTTAAAGAACTTAT
>JAZOWH010000088.1:0-3531 GCA_045659165.1 Candidatus Fimenecus sp.
TCCATAACACGAGCACCGAAACCATTGATAGTTTTAAGCACCTTTTTTCTGTCCTTATTAAGAGCGTGAACCTTGATAAGAAGAATTTCACTCTGAATTGTCTGGCTTTCGTCAAGGTTAATAACTTTGATAACCTCTTCAAGACGAGATAACTGCTGTTCAACCATTGTAACCTTGTATTCTTCAACGTCAGAAACGATAGTCATTCTTGAAAATTCAGGACTTTCAGTTTCGGAAACTGTAAGTGACACAACGTTGTATCCACGACGAGCAAAAAGCCCTGCAACTCGTAAAAGCACACCTGTACGGTTATAAACAAGTGCTGATAAATAAATTCGTTTTATGTTTTCCATAATTATATTCATCCTTTTTATAGTGTTGGAATTATTGTCGATATGTTGAGTGAACTCAACTCGATATTTTTGCTACGCAAAATCGATATGTTTTCGCTAACACTCAAACTCGATATGATATAAATCTCGTTCGCGAAGTGAACATATCGAGTGCTTTAGCACATATCGAACGCGTAAGCATATATCGAAAATCCTGTAAAGGATTTATATCGATGTATAAAATTACACCGTAATTTTATACACAGTTGTAGTCTTAACAACCTCATCCTTATCAAACACACAGTTATAAAAGCTTGGTGTGTTTGTAGCATTTGGATAATATTGTGTTTCAAGGCAGAAGCCTGAACGGAATTCCATTGGAGTGTTGTTCTTACCGATTTTACCTTCAAGGAAATTACCAACATAAAGCTGCATACCAGGTAAGTCAGTAAGGCAATCAAGTCTTACACCATTTGGAGCAGTAACAGTAGCAGCAAGACGAAGTGTCTTGTCATAATCGTTAATGCAGAAGTTGTGGTCATAGCCATTACCTGCATCTAACTGCTCGTAATCCATCTTGATATCTCTGCCAATAGCCTTTGGCTCACGGAAATCGAATGGAGTACCTGTAACATCTCTGATTTCACCTGTTGGAACAAGTCCTTCACCCATAGGAGTGAATGCATCAGCATTGATGTAAAGAGTATGGTCAAGAATGTCACCATTCTGATAGCCTTTAAGATTGAAATATGCGTGATTAGTAAGGTTGAATGCAGTCTTTTTGTCAGAAACTGCTGTGTAGTCCATAATAATCTCGTTTTTGTCAGTAAGAGTGTATTTAACAGTTACTTTTTTGTTACCAGGGAAGCCCTCTGTACCGTCAGCGCTGAAATATGAGAACTCAACAGAGTCAGAGTCAACGATAATCGCATCCCAAACAGCAGTTGAGAATTCTCCGTTACTGTGGAGAGTAACATCACCGTGAGTTGTTGTAACAGGAACTTTTACTCCGTCGATTGTAAGACCACCTTTGCTGATTCTGTTAGCAACAGGACCTACTATCATACCCTGATAATCGTGACGATTTTCGAAACCGTCCATATCGTCAAAACCGAGTAACAAATCAAGTTCGTTTTCGTCCTTATTTTTTACGAGAATGCTCTGTAAAGTAGCGCCGTAAGTGATAATGTTAATCTTCATATTATTGTTGTTTTCGATAAGGAAAGAATCGACCTGACGGCCGTCCTTTGTCATACCAAAAACTGATTTTGTAATGCTCATAAAACACACTCCAAACCATAGTTTTCTAAAGAAATTTATATACCTAATAATTATATAACTTTAATGTGTTAAAGTCAATAAGAAATGCGTAATTCGAAATTCGGAATTCGGAATTAATGGCAAACCAATTAATAAATAATAATTACGCATTACGCATTATGAATTACGAATTATTTTTATGATTGCAAATCATAAAAATATATGATATACTTATTGTCCCATAATGCAGTATTTTGACTGAAAGGAGTGAAAGATATGTTCGAGATTTCGCCAAAGGTATATTCGTCAATGTTTTCCTTACCCACAGAAATTGCCGATAAAGGGCTTAAATTCGCAACGGGTGAACAGTTAAAGGTTATCATTGCCATTTTCAGAAACCCTGAAATTACTGTGGAAGAAATCGCAAAAAAGACAAATCTTTCACCAAATGAGGTCCGTGAATGTGTGGAATACTGGGTGGATAACGGTATTCTTAAAAATGGAAAGACAGAAGAAGTTGTAAAAACTGAAAAGCAAGTTGCACCAATAGAAAAACCTAAAATGCCACTTCCTGAAATTCGTTTTACAATGCCTACTCAGGAAGAAATCAATGCAGTGCTTAAGAAAAATGGTGCTGTGAATCGTCTTTTTAATGAGGCTCAGGAAATCCTTGGCAAAACATTGGGATATACAATGCAATGCACAATTTATTCCGTTGTTTATCAGTACGGAATCACTCCTGACGTGGCAAACTGCCTTCTCCATTTTGCCAAGAGTATTGATAATACAAGTCAGAATGACATTCTTAAAATTGCAAAATACTGGGCAGAAAACGGTATTACTGACCTTGTTTCTGCTGACGATTACATAAGCGATACTGAAAAAGCATTGAACCTGTTCCGTGAACTTGCTACTCGTACAAATAACGACAGTTCAACGCCTACGTTCGCAGTGCTTGAACTTTTCTGCGAGTGGATTCGTTGGGGTTATACTATCAATGAGGTGCAAAGAGCCTTTGACATAATGAAAGCCGAAAAGCAGACTGGCAGACTTGTGTGGAACAATGTTACCCATATGAATGGCACAATCAAGAATTGGCGTAAACAGGGTATGCAGAGCCTTGAAGATATTGAAAAAGGCACAAAGAAATTCCAGACAAAGACACAAAAAACAGATACTCAAAAAGAAACATCATTTGATGTGCAAAAGGCAGAAAAAGATGCAATTGAAAATCCAAAAGATTTTGGTTCAATGAAAAATAAGAAAAGAAAGAGAACTAAGGGGGCATAAAAGTGGCATATTCAAGAGAATTTCACGACAGAGCAACACTTGAAATCAGAAGAAGACATGATGATGCAGAAATGACTGCTCGTCAGCACAAAAACGAATTGTCATTCAAGTACCCTGAGTTTCAGTTTATCGAAAAAGAACTTGCAAAAACAGGGTTCGAAACTATAAATGCTTTTTCAATGCCAAAGGAAAAGGCAGAAAAGGAACTTGCAAAAATTCGTGAAAAGAACAGACAGTTGCGTGAAGAAAGAAAAAATCTTCTTATAGCACTCAAACTTCCCACAAACTATCTTGATGTGAATTACACCTGCGAAAAGTGTCAGGATACAGGCACAATCGAGAATTATGACGAGGAAAATCGTGTGTCCTACGGAACATCATACTGCTCTTGCTATATGGATTTGCTCAAAAAGTATTCAGCAGAAAAAATGTCAGCAATGACACCACTTGAACTCTCAAGTTTTGAAGATTTTGACCTTGATTATTATCCTAAAAAGGCACAAAACGGAAAATCACCTTATG
The DNA here is from genome assembly GCA_045659165.1 of Candidatus Fimenecus sp. Classification (GTDB taxonomy): domain Bacteria; phylum Bacillota; class Clostridia; order Oscillospirales; family Acutalibacteraceae; genus Fimenecus. The sequence goes on from JAZOWH010000088.1 coordinate 3,405, forward strand.
AAATTATGCGTGATGTTTATAGCAGATGTGTAAGCTATGCCGAAAGATTTGACAAGGACTCTGTCAGCCTTTATTTCTGTGGCAGAACGGGACTTGGCAAAACTCATTTGTCACTTGCTATTGCAAA
>JAZOWH010000089.1:0-4628 GCA_045659165.1 Candidatus Fimenecus sp.
TATGGACCTTGCAACAAAGGCACTTTGCGATTTGGGCGATACTGTTATCTGCGAATGTCCTTCATTCATCGGTTCACTTAACTGTTTCCGTTCATACGGTTGTAAATTGGCAGGTGTTCCTGTTGAAGCTGATGGTATGAATATTGAAGCTTTGGAAAATGCTATTAAAAACGCAGAAAACCCAAGATTTATTTACACAATTCCAAACTTCCAGAATCCATCAGGCGCAACAATGAGCCTTTCTAAGAGAAAAGCAGTTTATGAACTTGCTAAAAAGTATGGTCTTCTCATTCTTGAAGACAACCCATATGGCGACTTAAGAGTCTCAGGTGAAGATATTCCATCAATCAAGAGCTTTGACGAGGATGGTATTGTTATTTATGCCGGTTCATTCTCAAAACTTTTAGCACCTGGTATCCGTGTTGGTTATATCGTTGCACCATCACCTATCATTGCTAAAATGACAGTAGGAAAACAAGCTGCCGATGTTCATACTCCTGTATTCTCACAGATGCTTGTTGACAAATGGATGGAGCAGAATGATGTTAATGCTCACATTGAAAAAATCCGTGGCATTTATCGCAGAAAGTTAAATCTTATGTGTGACCTTATCGACAGCGAATTAGGTGCTTTTGTAAAATACTTTCGTCCTGAAGGCGGTCTTTTCGTATGGTGCGAATTACCTGAAAATGTAAATATGCTTGATTTCGTGAAAAAATGTATTGAGCATAAGGTTGCTGTTGTACCTGGTACTGCATTTATGATAAATGATGAAGAAACAAATTGTTTCAGAATGAATTTCTCAACACCTTCTGACGAAAAGATTATTGAAGGTATGAAAAAACTTGGTAAAGTGAAGGCTGAATACATTGGATAAGAAAAATTATACGCTTACTGATATATCGGTTATAAAAAAGGTTATGACTGACCACGATGTTACCTTTTCAAAAGGATTAGGTCAGAATTTTCTTGTTAATCCTACTGTTTGTCCTCGAATGGCTGACGCTGTAAGAGAAAGCACAGACGGTAAAATCGGTGTGCTTGAAATCGGTGCAGGTGTCGGTGTTCTTACAAAAGAACTTCTTGAAAGAGCTGACAAGGTTGTCTGTGTTGAACTTGACACAAGACTTTTTCCTGTGCTCCACGACACTCTTGCAGGATATGATAACCTGACACTTATTAACGAAGATATTCTTAAAGCAGACCTTGATGCAATTATCAAAGAGCATTTTGATGGAATGGAAATATTTGTATGTGCAAATCTTCCATACTATATTACATCTCCTGTTATAATGCGACTTTTAGAGGAAAAACTACCATTCAGTAAAATAGTTGTAATGGTGCAGAAAGAAGCCGCTGACCGTCTTTGCGCAAAAGTTGGTTCAAGAGAAAGTGGTGCTGTTACAGTTGCTGTAAACTATTATGCACAGACAAAGAAACTTTTTGATGTTTCTCGTGGTTCATTTATGCCAAGTCCTAAGGTTGACAGTTGCGTAATTGAACTTGATTTGACTAAAAAAGGTAATTACCAAGTTACTGATGAAAAAGTTTTCTTTAAAATGGTGAAATCTGCATTTGCACAACGAAGAAAAACAATTCTCAACTCTGTTGCAAGTGGTATGGGAATTCCGAAAGAAAACCTTGCTCTTGCCATTGAAAATGCGGGTCTTTCACCAACAGCTCGTGCTGAAGCACTTACAATGGAACAACTTGTTACACTTTCAAATAAAATATGTGAGGTAAAATAATGGATTACAAATATAAGACACATGGGACTTGTGCTCGTGAAATCTCTTTTGAATTAGAAAATGGAATAGTTAAAAACGTTTCTTTCTTCGGTGGTTGTAATGGTAATCTTAAAGGTATTGCGGCACTTATTGAAGGAAGAAAGGCAGAAGAAATTATTCCACTTATCAAAGGAACAAAATGTGGTTTCAAATCTACATCCTGCCCTGACCAGTTGGCTCTCGCTCTTGAAGAGGCATTAAATGCAAACAAATAATCAATTTAAACCTGCCTCAAAAACTGCGATTGACATGCTCAAAAGCAATAGTTTTGAGGCTTTTTTAATCGGTGGTAGTGTGCGTGACTACATTATGGGATTCCCCATCGGCGATATTGATATCACAACAAACGCCACTCCACAACAGGTTAAAAAGGTTTTCGATGATTTTCGTGTTATTGAAACAGGCATAAAGCACGGTACTGTAACTGTACTTATTGACAATGAGCCTCTTGAAATAACCACATACAGAAGTGAAGGCGCTTATTCTGACAATCGTCATCCCGATGAAGTTGTTTTTTCAAAAAAACTTTCTGATGATGTTATTCGTCGTGATTTTACAATGAATGCAATCGGCTATGATTTCTCAACAGGCTTTTGTGACCTTGTTGGTGGAATAGACGACATTAAAAATCAGACTATTCGTTGCATCGGTGATGCCGAAACACGATTTCGTGAAGATGCCTTGCGAATTCTTCGTGCGTTGCGATTTTCTTCCGTTTTAGGTTTTATTATTGAAGAAAACACAAAGGTTGCAATTCACAAATGCAAAGAGTTGCTTAAAAACATTTCTTCAGAAAGAATTCGTGAAGAATTCACAAAGCTTATCTGTGGGAAAAACGCCTATACTGTTTTAGAAGAATTCTCTGATGTCATTGCTGTTTTTATTCCTGAAATAAAGCCTTGTATAGGTTTTGAGCAGAAAAACCGTCATCATTGCTATGATGTATATACACACACCTTGAAAGCAATTGAAAACAGTAAACCCGACCCTATAATTCGTCTTTCTCTGCTTTTCCATGATATCGGTAAGCCTGTTGTTGCACATTTTGATGAAAAAGGTGAACAACATTACTATGGTCATCCTAAAAAAAGTGCCGAAATGACTGAAAAACTAATGACAAGACTTCGTTTCGATAATGAAACAAAAAACAAGGTTGTTACTCTTGTTTCTCTTCACGATTCACCGATTATGGTGAATAATAATACTTATCCGGATAAAAAACGACTCAAAAAAATTATGTCGAAAATTGGGAAAGACTTGATTTTCGATTTAATTCACATAAAATATTGCGACAACTCTGCTCAGAATCCTCAGTATTTTCGTGGAGAAGATTTTTACAAAACAACCTATTCAATGATTGACGAAATAATCAATCAGCAGGAATGCTTTTCAATTAAAGATTTGAAAATCAACGGTAACGACTTGATTTCAATGGGATATAAAGGCAAGCAAATTGGCTTAATCCTTGATAAAGTGCTTGAAAAGGTCATAAACGAAACCTTGAAGAATGATTTTAAGGGAATCTGCGACTATGTTTCTTCTGCATATAAGCCAAAGCCTTGACAAATAGTTAAATACTTTCTATAATTTTTATATTGATAAATTTAGTAACAAGGAGAAAAAATACCATGAAAAAGTTTTTATCATTACTTTTGGCTACACTTATGCTGTTGGCAATTATCCCTATGGGTGCCACCGTCTCTGCAGCATCTACTCCTGTAATTACAACTTCTGTTGACAAGACAACCATCGAAGTTGGCGATATTGTAACAGTAACAGTATCAGTGTCTGCAGATTCATATCTCTGTGCATTGGACTATGAACTCCGTTACAAATCATCTGATTTTGAGTTCGTTGAAAACTCATTGAATTTGAAGGATGTTTTTGCTGGCTTCGAAATGGGTAAGAACAATGTTTTATCATCAGGTGAAAACGTATTCAAATATGCTGGCATAACATCAGATACTATCACTGGTCCAGAAAGTGTATTGTTCACTTTGCAGTTAAAAGTTAAAAATACATCAGGCAAAATTACAGCCAGTGTTACTGGCGCTTACACTTCTACCGGTGAAGATGATTATATAGATGTCACTTCATCAGTTGCCTCTGTATCAGATATAACAATTCAATTTAAAGGTCCTACTGTCACTCCAATCAATTATTTTGATGTAAAAAATCCTTCAACAAAATCAATCTCTTATAAGAGTGGTATTGTTCTTCATATAGAAGAGCAGAAACTCATTCCTGCAGATGCAAAATATGAATGGACTGCAAGTAACGACAATTTCAAGATGGATGTTTCTCATGATGGCAAGAGTTGTACAATTGTATCAAACGCAAATGGAGACACAACATTTACAGTTAAACTTGTTACTGAATCAGATACTGTTCTTGAAACAGAAACAATTACGATGAAGTCCAAAGCGGGCTTCTTTGATAAGCTCATCGCTTTCTTCCGTTCAATCTTCGGTGGAAACAAGATTCTTCCACAATAACCAACAAGTAAAAAAGACAGGTTTTATACCTGTCTTTTTTTATTTTACATATTGATTTTTAACTTCTTTCATTACTGACGATGCTATTGGAACAGCACTTCTTATTGCTGATGTGGTATTTTCTACTACAACAATAATTGCAAATGGCATATCTTCATTCTGCGAATATCCCACGAAAAGCGCATTTGGTTTAGCATCTTCATCATCACTTATTTCAGCAGTGCCTGTTTTTCCACACATATTCATTCTTGGGAAATACGAATCACCATACTGATTTTTCACATTCGAACGGAGCAGATTATCAAGGCTCTGAGCCACAGATGGGTCAAAAAGTTCACCAAGATTT
>JAZOWH010000090.1:0-3276 GCA_045659165.1 Candidatus Fimenecus sp.
AAGTTTGTGTAATAGTTTTTCTACTTCTGCTACCTTTAGCACCTTACCCATAGACACAACATTCTCATTTACAACGAGTGCTGGCATACTCATAACACCGTACTCCATAACCTTCTTCATATCAGTAATGTATTCAACCTCAATGTCGAGACCAATATTTTTTACGGCTTCTTTTGCATTTTCGTACTGCTGATGGCAAGACGGACAACCTGCACCTAATACCTTGATACAACAATTCCCGTTTACCGCTTCGCCACAACACACGTTTGCAATTTCTGTAGTTTCACTCGTAGAGCAACCGCAGTTGCAAGCACAAGTAGGAACTTTCTTTTCTTCTTTTTTCTTTCCAAAATTAAATAACGACATAACTATACCTCCAAATATTTTATTAATATTAAAATGCGAGCCAAAACATATAGAAACCAATGAGCAGGATCGCAGTACCCATCACTATTCTTAAGACTTTTGAGGCATTCTTGTACATTTCACTGTTATTTATCTTCTGCACGAAACCTATTGATGTTCCTGCAACCATTACAAGAGCACTGTGACCGGTAGAGTAAAACAGCATTAGCAAGATACCCCACAACAGATTACCTTCTTCTGCAACAATAGCAAGTAAAACAATAAGAACAGGTGTTGAGCAAGGTGAGGAAAATACACCCCCAAGTATTCCTGTAATAAATGCACCGATAAAACCACGCTTTTTGCTTTTAGACAGTAAATTGGTCGAGGGAATAAAATTGAATATTTCCCAAGTCTGCAACGCCATCAGCACCATAAGAACACCGAGAATAATATACCATAACGATGATGATGTTCCTAACAGTTTACCTGCAGATGTTGCAATAATGCCGAGTATCACAAAAGTAACAGCAGTACCAAAAGAAAACACTGCAGAATAAGCAAAAGCTTTCTTTGTATTTTTCTCACCGACACCACCAACATAACCAACAATCAGCGGAATGCTTGAAAGTGAACAAGGCGTTACAGATGTGAGAACTCCTGCAAAAAGAGAAAGCAAAGGTGCAATCCACATATTGTTACCGATAAGGTCGGATATTTGAGCAAGCCAGATATCAATCATTCACTCCACTCCCATCTCTGCAAGAATAGCACGCATCTGCACTTCAGTCAGCCCACCCTGATGAACAGTAAAGATATGTTTTCCACCTTCGTTATCGGAGTACATATCAAACTGAATTTGCTTCGCAAGTTCTTCACTCGGCACAAAAGGTGTTCCATCTGCATTAAAGAATACTTGTGTAGGAATGACCTGCACAGGAACATTAGCTGCGGCTTCGTTATACTGCCACACATCCACAAATTTAATAAAGGCTTTGCCTTGCATTTCTGCATTTAGTGTTTTCAGTATCGGAGCCATCTGCTTACAAGGAATACACGAATCTGCACCATAGTCTGCGATAACAGGCAAACCATATTCAGAAAGTGCTTCAAAATCTATTTGACTTGTAGCATTAAGAGTGAAATCTGCACCTTCAAGATTACTTGGCAAATCTGCTGTATTTTGTGTTGCTGATGATTCTTCCATTGTTTTTTCTGATACTGTCTTAAATATCCAAATACCACCGATAACTGCAATGATTAAAATTGGTGCAAGTATCTTTATCAATAATGGTGTTGTTTTCATTAGTATTTACCCCCCTTTCAGACAATCAAAGATTGAACAAGGTTAAAGAAATAACCTACAAGTATAATTCCTACTGTACAAATTGTTACAAAAACACCAAGTAACTTCGGTTTTACAGCCTTACGAAGCATAATCATAGACGGCAGAGACAGTGTTGTTACCCCCATCATAAATGAAAGCACAACACCAAGTAACGCACCCTTTGTAAGCAGTGCTTCAGCAATCGGAATCGTGCCAAAAATATCCGCATACATAGGAACTCCCGCAATCGTTGCAAGGACAACACCAAATGGATTATTGTCACCAAGTACCTTAACAATGAAATCTTCTGGTATCCAGTTATGAATGATAGCACCAATACCGACACCAACAAGAACATACGGAAATACTTTCTTTGCAGTAGAAAGCACTTGTTCGACAGCGTATTTCATTCGGTCTTTAAAATGCAATTCCTCTTGTGGAACATCAAGAGTTTTGGCGTTTCGGATATATTCTTCCACTTGATTTTCAAGGTGTAACTTCTCAATCATTGTTCCGCCAACTACTGCAATAACTAACCCAAGAATTACATAAACAATGGCAACCTTCCATCCGAAAATGCTCATAAGCAGAACAAGGCTACCGAGGTCAACCATAGGTGAAGAAATGAGGAAAGAAAAAGTTACTCCGAGCGGAAGTCCTGCACTTGTGAAACCGATAAATAGCGGAATAGACGAGCACGAACAGAATGGAGTTACCGTACCGAGCAAGGCGGCTACAATGTTTGCTCCAACACCATGAAACCTACCGAGTATCTTCTTAGTTCTTTCTGGTGGGAAATAGCTTTGAATATATGATATAATCAAAATAAGCACACCAAGCAGTACCATAATCTTGATTGTGTCATAAACAAAAAATTGCACACTTCCACCGATTCTGCTTGTAGTCTCTAATCCACAAGCGTTTAGAATAGTTTCAACGAGCCGATTAAGCCAACTCATACCAAGGACTTCATTTTGAAAAAAATCCCACACAGTTTTTAATGTTTCCATCTTAAAAACTCCTACCATAAATAAATATATTGAAATATATCTATATATAAGCTTTAGAATTTGCCGTGCAGAAAAGTTTTAAATTACTTTTCACAACACGGCTTATTTTCATATTCGCAGTTTTCGGTTGTAACTTCTTTTAAGCATTCAGTTGCAACCTTAACTCCATCACGAGAAATAGAATAATGCATCCATTTACCTTCCTTACGACCAACAACAATACCAGAATCGCAAAGTATCTTCATATGGTGAGATAGTGTAGGTTGTGTTACATTAAGTTCTTCAAGTATCTTACACGCACACTTTTCACCATTTTTCAGCATTTTCAAAATTCTAATTCGATTTTCATCACAAAAAGCTTTGAATATAATTGCTGTTTTTCTTTCGTCCACTTGCACACCACCTATAGATATTCATCTATAGGTTATTATATGCATCACATAGATATTTGTCAATACTATAATTAGAAAAAACCTAAATTTGTCGAACTAAATTACGGCAAAACCTGAACTGTTTTTTGTCACTTCCTTTATCTTTGTTATATGCGTATAAAATTTTTATACCTAAAGTTGCGAATTTCGAACCAACCTTTTT
>JAZOWH010000091.1:0-17177 GCA_045659165.1 Candidatus Fimenecus sp.
GATATTGAGAATGTTGGTAAAACTGCTCGTCACGGAACATATTTTGAGATGCTCGGTAACTTCTCATTCGGTGATTATTTCAAACACGAAGCAACTGCATGGGCTTGGGAATTCTTTACAAAGGTTCTTGAAATTCCTGAAGAACTTCTCTATGTTAGCGTATATCTTGAAGATGATGAGGCTTATGACATCTGGACTAAAGAAGTAGGTGTTGACCCATCACATATGGTTCGTTTTGGTAAGGAAGATAACTTCTGGGAACATGGTGCAGGTCCTTGTGGTCCTTGCTCAGAAATCTACTTTGACCGTGGCCCTTCAAAGGGTTGTGGCAGTCCTGACTGTAAAGTAGGTTGTGAATGTGACCGATTCATAGAAGTATGGAACCTTGTTTTCACACAGTTTGAAAATGATGGTAACAACAACTATACTCGTCTTGCTAATCCTAATATTGATACAGGTATGGGACTTGAACGTCTTGCTTGTATTATGCAGGATGTTGACAATCTCTTTGAGGTTGATACAGTTCAGAATATTATGAAGCATATTATTGATATTTCAGGTATTGAATATCATAAGGATGCTAAAAAAGATATTTCACTTCGTGTTATTACTGACCATATCCGTAGTACAACATTTATGGTTTCGGATGGCGTTCTTCCATCAAACAGTGGTCGTGGTTATGTCCTTCGTAGACTTCTTCGTCGTGCTGCTCGTCACGGAAGACTTATCGGTATTGACAGACCATTCCTTTCAGAAGTTTGTGATACAGTAATCAAGGAAAATGCAAATGCATATCCAAACCTTGTTGAAAAGCAGGATTACATCAAGAAGGTTATCGCAATGGAAGAAGAAAGCTTCTATAAGACAATTGACTCAGGTCTTGGTCTTCTTAACGAAATGATGGCTAACTCAAAAGACGGTGTTCTTTCTGGTGAAGATGCTTTCAAACTTCAGGATACATTCGGTTTCCCAATCGATTTGACAAAAGAAATCGCCAAAGAAAACAATATGACAGTTGATGAAGATGCTTTCAAGAAATTTGTTGAAGAAGCAAGAATGAAGGCAAAATCAGTTAAGCGTGATGGTGCTGAAACTGACTGGAGAAACTCTGGCGTTTCATTTAAAGATATCGCAAAGACAGAATTTACTGGCTATACAGAAAACAACACAGAAGCAACTGTTGTTGCTCTCGTTACAGATGGTGAAAGAAAAGATTTTGTTGAAGCAGGAGATGCAATTCTTGTTCTCAGTAAAACATCTTTCTATGCTGAAAGTGGTGGACAGGTAGGCGATACTGGTGTTATCACAATCGGTGAAAGCACATTTGAAGTTTCAAATACAACAAAAGATGCTGATGGTGTTGTTCTTCATCACGGTACACTCAACGGTGATGCTGTTAAGGTTGGCGATACAGCAACAAGCATCTACAATGAAGAAAACAGAAAAGCAATTATGAGAAACCATACTGCTGCTCATCTTCTTCAGGCGGCACTTCGTACAGTTCTTGGTACTCACGTTGAACAGGCAGGTCAGCTTGTTGATGGTAACGAAGTTCGTTTTGACTTCACTCATTTCACAGGTATGACAGGTGAAGAACTTAAAAAGGTTGAAGACCTTGTTAACGAAGAAATCCTTAATGCAACAGAAATGCTCATTAAGGAAATGCCAATTGACGAAGCAAAAGCTATGGGTGCTATGGCTCTCTTCGGTGAAAAATATGGTGATGTTGTTCGTGTTGTAAAAGCAGGTGACTTCTCAACAGAACTCTGTGGTGGTACTCACGTTGACAACACAGGTAAAATCGGTCTTTTCAAGATTGTTTCTGAATCATCAGTTGCAGCAGGTGTTCGTAGAATTCAGGCTGTTACAGGTAAAAATGTTCTTAAATATATTGATGAAAAGAATAATCTTCTTTATGCAACAGCAGAATGCTTTAAAGTTGGTAATGTTTCTGCACTTCCTACAAAGGCAGTTGCAGTAGCAAACGACCTTAAGGCAAAGGATAAAGAAATTGCAACACTTAAAGCAGAAATCAACTCATTCAAAACTGCTGGTATTATGGCAGGTGCAGTTGATGTTAACGGTGTTCAGCTCGTAGTTTACTACGCAGGTGAACTTGATGCTAACGGACTTCGTTCTATGGCAGAAACAGCAAGAGATTCTGCACCTAACACAGTTGCTGTTATCGCAGGTTCAAATGCAGAAAAGGGTACTTGCTCATTCGCTTGCGCTTGTGGTAAAGATGCAATTGCAAGTGGTGCTCACGCAGGTAACATGGTTCGTGAAGTTGCTAAGGTTGCAGGTGGCTCAGGTGGCGGAAAACCTGATATGGCTATGGCTGGTGGTAAGGATATTTCAAAGATTGATGACGCTTTGATGTCTGCAAAAGAAATTCTTGCATCAATGATGAAATAAGAGGTGAATGTTATGGATTGTCTTTTTTGTAAAATAGCAAATGGTGAAATTCCATCAAATAAGGTTTATGAGGATGACAAAATCCTTGCTTTCCACGACATTGCTCCTCAGGCAGAAGTTCATGTTCTTGTAATTCCAAAAGACCATGTTGCAAGTAGTGCGAATGATGTGAATGAAGAAAATTGCGAAACAATCGGTTATATTTTCGCAAAAATTCCTGAAATCGCTCGTCTTGCAGGTGTTGATAGTTACAGAATTATCAACAACTGTGGTGATAAAGCAGGACAGACTGTAAAACATATTCATTTCCATGTTTTAAGTGGAGATAACCTTTCAGAAAAAATGGTTTAAGGGGGAATTTCATTGAAAAGACCAATGGCTACAATCGGCTTTTCAATGCTCTTAACATTTCTGATAATTACAAATATTACACACAGAATGACTATTGCTCTTTTGACGGGAGTAATAGTCATTTTTTGCATTTTTCTGGCTATTAAAAAGTTGCGAAAACACTTATCGGTGATTTTTGCTTTATTGGGTTCCATAATTTTTATGCTTTCGTTCATTTCTGCAGAAAAATATTACTTTAACGAAAAATCACTGATGGAAAATGAACAGTTAATCACAGGTGTTGTTTGTGAGATACCCAAAGATTCTGACTATGCCTTTTCTTATGTAATCAAACCTGAAAAGAAAAACTATAAAATTCGTTATGTGTCGGAAAACGACAAGTTTCTTCGTGAGGGCGACCTTGTGAGGGTTAAGGGTGCTTGTGAAAAAGAAAATCAGGATAAGGAGATGTTTGGTAATTCTCTTTCATCAAAGGTGTATTTTACATTTTTTCAAAGCGATGAATGCAGTATCGAAAAAACAGGTGAAATTAACTATTATTATAAAAATATAGGTATAGTAAAAAGAAACTTTTCTGAAATTATCACAAAGTATCTGCCTGGTAGAAATGGTGCAATGGCGATGGCTATTACAATAGGTGATAAGTCTGAGTTAGAAGAGAAAGTTACCGACTATTTTAACTATTGTGGAACATCTCATTTGCTTGTCATATCAGGACTTCATCTTACTTTGTGGTCAACTTTTATAGTGAATTTTCTTAATAAATTTTCTAAATTGCGAAAGTATGCACCTTATATTGGTATAGCTTGTTTATTTATATATTCAGCCATTACAGGTTTTAGTGTGTCTGTTATCCGAGCAGGAGCAATGGTAGGGACTGTGCTTGTTGCGAGGGTTTTCAAACGGGATGCAGATAGCATAAATTCAATAGGACTTGCAGTAGCATTTATTCTTCTTTTTAACCCGTTTGCACCTTTTTCGGTTGCGCTGTGGTTAAGCGTTTTATCAACACTTGGAATACTTGCATATTCAGGGAAAATTGATTATTGGATAAACGAAAAATTAAAAGGAAAATCAATTACTGAAAAGCCTTTGTATCAGTTAATTGTGAAATCATTTTCAATCAGTTTTTCAACTATGGTGTTCACATTGCCTGTGTTTATAATTAAACTGAAAATGATTCCGGTTGTATCTGTGATTACGAATTTCATAATGGTGGATTTGGCTCTTGTAATGATGGCTTGTACATTTGTTGGTGTGTTTTCACATCTCATATTTTTAAGACCAATTTCGCAGATGTGCTTTATGATAACGGGCATAATCGGTGAATTCCTACATACTGTTGCCGAGAAAATCGGTATGGCAGAATGGTCAACAATATCATTAAGTCATAAATATTATGAATACTTTTTTATAGTTGCAATAATCTGTATTGTAGTTATTTTTGTTGCAGAGAAGTTTAAAATCCGTCTTGCTAAACATATAACTGTGATTCTCTCAACGATATTTGTTGTTTTAACGATTTATTGCACGATTTATGACTACAATACGCCGACGGTTGAGGTTGTAGGTACAGATAATAATTCAATTATAACCGTCAATTATAAAGGGGAAACTGTACTGATTGGTACACCTGAAAAGAAGTATGTTGATGATGTGAAAGATGCTTTGCATAAGCACAACAAGAAACAGATTGATATGCTGATGGTAACTGAAAAGGAATCAGAAACAATATCTCAGATGATAAGTGTTTATGAGAATTTTGGTAGAGTAAAAACATATTTTTATGATGAATTCCCTAATGTTTTTGATGAGGTGTCAGCATGTAATGTCAGGGGGTTTTCAATGAGTGATAATGTCTTGGCGGAATTCAAAAATAATGATTATCTTGAAATTAAAGTGAGAGATAAATGTGTTGCGATTGCAGAGTGTAAAAATGTATTTGAAAACACAGAAGATTGTGATATAATAATTGTGTATGGCAAAAATGTATCAGAGTATGAAGATTATAATGGAATTGAAAATGATACACAATTAATCATTCTTAATGAAAATGAAAAAGTAACAGCAAGGTTTTAAATGTTATTTGGAGGAAAAAATGGCACTTATTTATGAAGCAGATTTAAAAAGACAGATTAAAGAAAAAAATATGTCAAACTGCTATCTTTTTTACGGAAGTGAAGAGTATCTTAAACAGTTTTATGCTGAAAAGATATGCAAAACTTTCGTAACACCTGGTAGCGAAACATTTAGTCTGCGTAAATATGATGGTAAAGAAAATACCCTTGATGATGTGCTTGAGGGTGCTTCATCTATGCCATTTATGAGTGAATACTGTGTTGTAATTGCTCGTGATTTTTCTCTTGATGCACTTAACAATGATGATAAAAATAAACTTGTGGAGTTTTTAGAGAATACTCCTGACACATCAATTACGATTTTCTGGATGGACAGCATTGAAGTTTCACCTAAAAATGCAAAATGGAAATGGGTAGTTGAGAACTTCCAACAGTGTGCTACTGTTGTCGATTTCGAAAAACCAACAGGAAGAAATCTTTTAAAACTTCTCTGTGCATATGCTTCAAGACAAGGCTGTATGATGAGTGACAGTACTGCATCATATTTGGTGGAGGTTGCAGGTGACGGACTTAACACTTTGTTTAATGAAATTCAGAAAGCAGCCAATTATGCAGGGCAGGGAAACGAAATTACCCGTGATTGTATCGATAGTATTGCAGTTCGTTCACTTGAAGCAAAGGTTTTTGATTTAGCAAAACTTATTCTTAATCAAAATCCACAAGGAGCTTTGGAGCTTCTTCATATACTTATGGTGCAAAAAGCAGAACCAATTGATATTTTTGGTGTAATTTTAATGTCATTCCTTGATGTTTATCGTGTCAAAGTCTCAGTGTCAGGTGGCGAAAGTATGCTCTATCCTGCAAAAATCTTTGACTATCGCAACAAGGATTTTCGTCTTAAAAATGCTGATAGATATGCAAAAGCACTTTCAATGGAACAAATTCGTGAGTGTTTTGATTGTTTCGCAGAAAGTGACAGAGCCCTTAAAAGCACAGCACAGAATGGCGAATTGATTCTTGAAAAACTTATAGTGAAGATTTCACTTATAATAGCAAGGTGAAAACTGTGATAAAGATAAACGAAGCAGTAATAGTTGAGGGAAAATACGACAAAATAAAACTTTCAGGTATTTTGGATACAATAATTATAGAAACTGACGGATTTGCGATTTTTAAAGATAAGGAAAAGCAACAGCTTATTCGTTTTCTTGCCGAAAAAAGAGGCATTGTTATTCTTACCGATAGTGATTCAGCAGGTTTCAAAATCCGTTCATTCATTAAAGGGATAACCAAAAGTGAAAATGTAAAAAATGTATACATACCTGATATTTATGGTAAAGAAAAACGAAAAAACGAGTTTTCAAAAGAGGGTAAACTTGGTGTTGAGGGTATGAAACCCAAGATTATTGTTGACGGGCTCAAAAAAGCAGGCGTAATATACTGCGAAAATGATAAGAAAACAGGTCGTGAAATTACTCATACAGATTTTTTTGAAGATGGTATAAGTGGTGGAGAAAACAGCAGTTTAATCCGTAAAGCTCTTGCGAAAGAATTGCGTTTGCCTGAAAAAATCAGTTCTTCTTCTCTTCTGAAAATTATAAATTCATATATGACCTATGAAGAATATAAACAAATTGTTGAAAAGATATACGATAAGTGAAAAATTCTCTTTCCAAATTAAGGGATTTGTGTTATAATATTTATTCAAACTCAAATTTAATGAACTTGAGGTATACAAAATGCATGTTCAAAGTAAATTTCCAATAAATAAGCCATTTCATGAGGTTCGTGAGATAAGAGATTTCAAGGACTTAGTTGACCAAAGTGAAAAACTTTACTCAGAGCGTCCTGCATATAAACTTAAGAACAAAGACGGCGTTTACTATGAGGTTACTTATAGTAGTTTTCGTCATTCAATCAATTATCTTGCTAACAGCCTTGTAAATGATGGTTATAAGAGAACTCATATAGCTGTTGTTGGTGCAAACTCATATAATTGGTCTGTAACATATCTTGCAGTAACTTGTAGTGATAATGTCATTGTACCTATTGATAAGGAATTGACAGCGGACAATATGATGGATGTTATCAAGGACTCTGATGCAACAGTTCTTTTTGGTGATAAAAAATACATTAAACGAATTAATGAATTAAAGGACCAGTTGCCTGATGGATTCAGATTTATCTGCTTTGATGATGTTCAGATTGATGGTGTTGAATACTTTGAAGATTATATAGATATCGGTAGACAGCTTTATAAAACAGGTGTAAAACATCTTGATAATATTACTGTTGACCCTGAGGCTACAACTGCAATTCTCTTTACATCAGGAACAACAGGTGTTTCAAAAGGTGTTTGTCTTAGCCAGAAGAATATCTGTTCAGTTGTTATGGGTGCAGCAGGATGTATTAAAGTTACTCCTGAGGACCAGCTTTTGTCAGTACTTCCTATTCACCATACTTATGAGTGTACAGTTGGTTTCCTTTATATTATCTATTCAGGTGCTTGTATTGCGTTCAATCAGGGACTTCGCTATATCACAAGAGATTTCAAAGATATAAAACCAACATGCTTTATTACTGTTCCACTTCTTATTGAAAAAGTTCATGCAAAGATTATGAAGAAAATGGAAGAAAGAACAGCAGGTAAACTCATTTTTAAACTTGGTAAATATGCATCAATGGCAAGTAGAGCAATGGGCATTAAAGGTGTTGACAGAAAGCTTTTCGCAGAGGTTATTGAAACTTTTGGTGGAAGACTTCGTCTTATCGTAACAGGTGCTGCTGCGATTGACCCACGAGTTGCAGAGGACTTTATGCATATGGGTATTGACCTTTATATCGGATATGGTCTTACAGAATGTGCACCTCTTGTTGCTTGTAATAATGACAGACTTATGCTTCCTGATTCAATCGGTACTCCTATGCCTGGTGCAGAGGTTGCAATCTATAACCCTGATGCTTTAGGTGTTGGTGAAATCTGGGTAAGAGGTCCAATGGTTATGAACGGGTACTATAAGAACCCTGAAGCAACTGCAGAGGTTATTACTCCTGATGGTTGGTTCAGAACAGGTGATATCGGTACTTGTGACCGTCATAATTGTTACAAACTTACAGGTAGAAGTAAAAATGTTATCGTTACAAAGAATGGTAAAAATATTTTCCCTGAAGAGGTTGAACTTTATCTCAATACTAACCCAATTATTGAAGAAAGTATCGTTTTTGCTGATGATGTTGATGATGAAACACTTGTCAGTGCTATGATTTATCCTAACTATGAGCAGATTAAGAATAATCTCAAACGTCAGGATATCACAAAAGAAGACGTTCAGAAAACAGTTGATGAAGCAGTTAAGGATGTTAATAGAAAACTTCCTAAATATAAGAAAATCAGAAGTTATGATATCAGTGAAACAGAGTTTGAAAAGACAACAACAAAGAAAATCAAACGTCAGGTAAACATTGATAAAAAGAAAGCAAAAAAACAGGCTGAAGAGAAAACAGAGGAATAATAAAAATGATTTTTGGTCAGGATAATCTTGAGAATAATGCAAACGGTCTTACCGTAATGGCAATTATGGCTTCACCAAGAAAAAACGGTTATACTGCAAAACTTCTTGGTAGTCTGTTGCGTGAATTTCCAAAAGGAACAAAGTTGGATATTGTAAATCTTTATGAACTCAATCCAGTACCTTGTAATGCTTGTGGTTATTGTAAGGCAGGTAATGGTTGCACAAAAAAAGACCTTGAGGACTTTTGGGTAAGATTTGAAACAGCAGATATAATTGTGTTTGCAACACCTATTTATTTTATGGGTGTACCTGCTCCGTTTAAGGCGTTGATTGACCGTTTTCAGCGTTATTATGAAGCAAGATTTCGTCGCAATATGAAAAATCCAATTGAAAAACGACGTAAAGCGTTGCTTATTGTTACAAGTGGCTCTGACGGTGAAATTGGATACGAAGTAATAAAGCACCAGCTTTTACAGGCTTGTTCAGTTCTTAATATTGAGCTTTGTGGTATAACACTTGCGAAAAATACTGATAAATGTGGTGTTGATAATACAGATGTTGACAGAGCAAGAGCATTATATTGGAAGGTGAGATAAATGGCAGTTATAAAAGTTGATTTGAATAATTTTGCAGATGAAGTTTTAAAATCAAAAAAACCAGTTCTTCTTGATATGTATGCTGACTGGTGCGGACCATGTATGATGATGGCACCTGAAATTGAGGCTTATGCAGAAGAAACAAGTGAAGTAAAGGTTTGCAAACTCAATGTTGATGAAGCAACAGACCTTGCACTTACTTATGGTGTTATGAGTATTCCAACAGTTCTTCTTATTGAAAACGGACAGGAAGTAAAACGCTTTGTTGGTGCAAAAGAAAAACATCAGATTGCAGAATTTGTAGGTAAATAAGAAAAAGGTGGAGAATTAAACTCCACCTTTGTTTTTTTTATTCTTCTACTATTACCTTTACGATTTCACCGATATATACTCTGTGGAAATCATTGTTTGCGTAGTTGTTCATAATTGTTTCATCAATAAATCCGTCAGGCTTCATATCCTGATATGCAAGTTTTTTAAGAACAACATTTACTTTCGCCTGTTCAAAACCTGTTGCAGTTTCAAGGTCGATTGGAGTAAATCCTGTTTCAGCTATCTTGTCAATATCACGACCTGATTTGCTTCCACAGATTCCAAGTTCTTTCTTGTATTCACCACCAAAGAATGAGAGTGAGAAGTAATCGTTCTTTTCCATAAATTCATAAGTGTATCTCTGTGGTCTTACAAAGACAAAGCATACATCTTTACCCCAAAGTTCACCAATTCCACCCCAGCTGACTGTCATAGTGTTGAAATCATCTGTTGTACCTGCTGTGAGCAAAGCCCAGTCGTTGCTAATCATTTTTACGAAATTATCTTTCAAATCTCTTATGTTTATTTCTTTTTGCATAGTAATCATTCCTTTAAAATTGTTATAATAATTATATACCTTTGAAATGTGAAATACAACTGAAAAGAGCACATATTTGTCAATAATGTGGAAAATGTCGAAAAACTTTGTGAATCTTCACAAAAAAATCACATAAAGTTTGTATAGTTATTTTTATTCTACACCTTTCATATAAAAAAGTTTTGTGATAATATATTAGCACTAATTTTGTGCCGATTCAGGATGCGGCGTGTTTGAAGGATGTAGAAAATGGAATTTTGTGATAGACTCAGATATTTAAGATGTGCAAAAATACCTACAATAACTCAAAAAGATTTGGCGAATGCATTGGGTGTTACACAAAGAAAAATATCTTTTATGGAAACAGGTACAACTGAACCTTCATTAAAGGATATCAAATTGCTTTGTAAATATTTCAACGTGTCAGCCGACTATCTTCTTGGCTTACCAAAAAATATGAATTATCCGGAGTAATTTATGACGAAAAAGGAACGTGCAAAACTTCTTGTTGAGGGCTTAAAAAAAGCATATCCCGAAGCAATTTGTTCACTGACAGCAGATAGCCCCTTTGAATTGCTTATTGCAACAAGGCTTTCAGCACAGTGTACAGATGCAAGAGTCAATCTTGTTACTCCTGCACTTTTCGGTAAATACAAAACCCTTGATGACTATGTGAATGCCGATGTTAAGGATATTGAAGAAATCATCCATTCCTGTGGCTTTTATCATGGAAAGGCAAGGGATATTATTGAGATGGCAAGGGGCGTAAGGGATAGATTTAATGGTGTTGTTCCCGATAATATTGATGATTTGACGTCCTTGCAGGGTGTAGGAAGAAAAACAGCTAACTTAATTGTTGGTGATGTTTATAAAAAACCTGCAGTTGTGGCAGATACTCATCTAATCAGACTTACTAACAGAATGGGACTTGTCAACACAAAGGACCCTAAAAAGGTGGAGATGGAACTTAAGAAGATTCTACCACCTGAGGAAAGTAATGATTTTTGCCACCGTTGTGTGCTTCATGGCAGAGCGGTATGTACAGCTCGAAAAGCAAATTGTGAAGTTTGCAATCTGAATGATGTTTGTAAAAAGATAATATAATGTAGGGGACGATGTGGGTATCGTCCCGTTTTTATTCTGTAATTAATATTGTATTTTTATGGCAGTATATGATATACTATTTACATAATATGGAAAAGAGGTAAATTTTATGGACCCAATCAATGTTGATTTCGGCAATAAGAGTGTTATGCCGGAAACACCAAAAGGCAGTACAATCAAAAGAGTAATCGTCAGCCTTTTACTTACTTTTGTTGTAGGTGCTGTCGCATATTACTTTATGCTTCCACCACTTAATTTCAAAGCAATGGAACTTTATGTTTATATTGCTGTTATCCTTATTTCATATATTGGTATTTTTGGCGTGCTTTCACAAGCATATTTCAGACCTGAATATATGGAATACGCAAAGAATAAGGTTAAGATTCCGATTATCCTTATCGGTGTTCTTGTTGCAGTTGTCGGTGTCGGTTATCTTGTTGGTGCAGAGTTTTTCCGTGCAAAGGATTATGCTGAAATTATTGATGTAAAAGAAGGCGACTTTGCAGATGAAATTGCTGAAATAGATTTCAAGAGTGTTCCTCGTCTTGATAAGGACTCTTCAAATATGATTGCAACTCGTGCTCTTGGTGAACTTTCTGACTATGTTTCACAGTTTGTTGTTAACTCATACTATTCAACACAGATTAACTATAAGGGTACTCCTGTTCGTGTTCAGTCACTTGATTATGGTGATGTCTTCAAATGGCTTAAAAACACAAAAGAAGGTATCCCTGCATATATCATCGTTGATATGACAACACAGAAGGCTGAAACTGTTCGTCTTGAAGAAGGTATGAAATATTCACCTGCTGAACATTTCAATGAATATCTTATCCGTCATGTCCGTTTTAAGTATCCTTCACTTATGTTCGGTGACCCATCATTTGAAATTGACGAAACAGGCAGACCATACTGGATTGTTCCTGTCCTTGACAAAACAATCGGTCTTTTCGGTGGTACAGATGTAATGGGTGCTATTATCGTTGACTCAATCAATGGTGATACAACTCTTGTTTCAACAAGCCTTGATAAGAATACAAAGCTTCCTACTGACAAGTTTGTAACAGACAAGGAATTTCAGTGGCTTGACCAGGTTTATTCTGCAACAATCGTTAATCAGCAGTATAACTATTATGGTAAATACAACAATGGTTTCATTAACTCAATTATCGGTCAGGAAAATGTTCGTGTAACAAGTCAGGGTTATAACTATCTTGCACTTAACGATGACGTTTATATGTATACAGGTGTAACATCAATAAGCTCTGACCAATCAATTATCGGATTTATCCTTATTAACCAGCGAACAAAAGAAGCTGTTTATTATCAGCAAGCTGGTGCATTGGAAGAAACTGCAAGAACATCTGCACAGGGTAAGGTTCAGCAGTACGGATATCGTGCAACATTCCCTATTCTTCTTAATGTAAGTGGTGAACCAACATACTTTATGCCTCTTAAAGATTCAAGTGAACTTGTTAAGATGTATGCAATGGTTAACGTTGAACAGTCAACAATTGTTGGCGTTGGTTCAAACCTTGCAGAGTGCACCGAAAACTATGCAGCAGAACTTCAGAAGAATGGTGTTAATGTTGATGTTGACGTTGACTCAATGGGTCAGGATGAAAATCCAGACACACCAAAAGCAGAAACTGTTCAGGTTAAGGGTAAAGTTGAAGAAATCAGAAGTGTCATCACAGGTGGCGAAACTTATTTCTATATCAAACTTGCAGGTAACAATGCATACTATAAAGTTGCTGTGAAGAATGCAGAAAAAATCGTAATCCTTAATGTGGGTGACGAAATCACATTCACAGTAGATAAAGACGCAAAGGGCGAAATTATTCCTGTGAATAATGTGAAATAATGTAACAGTATAGTGGGAGTTTGTATACTCCCACTTTTTTATTTATAAATCAAAATTTATCCTCATAAATTTCAAAGTGCATATACAATTAAGCCATAATTAACAATAAAAAATTTATCAATGTAGCGATTTTATGCATTAAATTGTGTATAAATGCATAAAATATGCAAAATATGTAACAAAAATGCATAAAAACAATATAAATATTCATTTAATATGCAAAAGAGTGCATAAAAATACAAAAATTACCGAAAAAATCGCGAAAAACACTTGATTATATTCAAAAAGCGTGTATAATATATCCCATACTGCATTTCGCACAAATTATAACTCGTTTTTTCGGAGGTATTCACAATGGAAAAGAAAGATATTAAAAAGGTAGTTTTAGCTTATTCAGGTGGTCTTGATACATCAATCATTATCCCTTGGCTTAAAGAAAATTATAACAACTGTGAAGTTATCGCAGTTTCAGGTGACGTTGGTCAGGGTACTGAACTTGACGGTCTTGAAGAAAAGGCTCTTGCAACAGGTGCTTCAAAACTTTATGTTCTTGACCTTAAAGAAGAATATGTTGAAGAATACATCTGGCCTTGTCTTAAAGCAGGTGCTGAATATGAGCAGTATCTCCTTGGTACATCTCATGCTCGTCCTTGCATCGCAAAGGGTCTTGCTGAAATCGCAATCAAAGAAGGCGCAGATGCAATCTGTCATGGTTGTACAGGTAAGGGTAATGACCAGGTTCGTTTTGAACTTACATTAAAGGCTCTTGCTCCTGAAATGGAAATCATCGCACCTTGGCGTGAATGGGATATCGTTTCTCGTGAAGAAGAAATTGAATACGCAGAAGCTCACAACATCCCACTTAAAATTAACCGTGAAACAAACTATTCAAAAGATAAGAACGTATGGCACTTATCTCACGAAGGTCTTGACCTTGAAGACCCAGCAAATGAACCATTATACAACAAGGAAGGCTTCCTTGAAATGAGCGTTTCTCCTGAAATGGCTCCTGATGTACCTACATATATTACAATCCACTTTGAAAAGGGTGTTCCAACAGCTATTGATGGTGAAGAAATGAGCGCTCTTTCAATCGTTGAAAAACTCAACGAAGTTGGTGGCGCTAACGGTATCGGACTTCTTGATATCGTTGAAAACCGTCTTGTTGGTATGAAATCTCGTGGTGTTTATGAAACTCCAGGTGGTGCAATCCTTTACAAGGCACATGAACTTCTTGAAATGATTTGTCTTGACCGTGATACACAGCACTACAAGAAGCTTGTAGCACAGAAATTCGGCGAAGTAGTTTACAATGGTCTTTGGTTCACACCTCTTCGTGAAGCTCTTTCAGCTTTCGTTGACGAAACACAGAAGACAGTAACAGGTGATGTTAAACTCAAACTTTACAAAGGTAACATCATCAACGCAGGTCTTACATCTCCATACACACTTTATGATGAAAATGTTGCATCATTCGGTGATGATGGTGGTGCATACAACCAGAAGGATGCAGCAGGCTTTATCAACCTCTTTGGTCTTTCAATTAAGGTTAAGGCTCTTCTCGACAAACAAAGAAATGAGAATAACTAAATAATAACTTACAATAACGACAAAGGTGGAAACTGCCTTTGTCGTATTGTTCTAAAATAGGAGAATAATTATGCAACTCTGGAAAGGCAGATTTTCAAAAGAAATCGACCCAAAAACCAACGACTTTAACTCATCAATAAAATTTGACAGCCGTATGTATAAAGAAGATATTGACGGAAGTTTAGCTCATGCTGCAATGCTTTGTGCACAGGGTATTATTTCTGCAGAGGATTTGACTGCAATTACTGATGGATTAAAGGCTATTAAGGCTGAAATTGAAAACGGTGAATTGGAAATTGACCCTAATGCAGAAGATATTCATACTTTTGTTGAGGGTGAACTTACTTCACGTATCGGTGCAGCAGGTAAAAGATTACATACAGCAAGAAGTCGTAACGATCAGGTTGCAGTTGACATAAGACTTTATCTTCGTCACGAATGTGATGCACTTTATAATCAGCTTACTGAACTTGTTGATGTCCTTTGTAAAAAAGCAGAACAGTATGCAAGTGCTGTAATGCCGGGATATACACATCTTCAGCGTGCACAGCCTATTACATTTGGTCATCATTTGATGGCTTATGCTGAAATGCTTCTTCGTGATAAAGAAAGACTCAGTCAGGCAACTGACAGAATGAATTATTCACCTCTTGGTGCTTGTGCATTAGCAGGAACAACATATAATACAGACCGTGAAATGACAGCAAAAGCACTTGGCTTTAATGGTGCTATGCAGAATTCTCTTGATTCAGTTTCTGACCGTGATTTCTGTATGGAACTTGCATCAGTAATCTCAATTATTATGGTTCATCTTTCACGTTTTTCAGAAGAAATTGTTCTTTGGTGTTCATGGGAATTCAAGTTTATTGAACTTGACGATGCTTTCTCAACAGGTTCATCAATTATGCCACAGAAGAAAAATCCTGATATTACAGAGTTGATTCGTGGCAAGTCAGGCCGTGTATTCGGTGACCTTACAACACTTCTTACAATGATGAAAGGTTTGCCACTTGCATATAACAAGGATATGCAGGAAGATAAAGAAGCAATTTTTGATGCTTTTGATACAGTTAAAATGTGCCTTACAGCATTTATTCCAATGCTCGACACTATGACTGCACTTCCTGAAAATATGAGAAAAGCAGCAGCTGGTGGCTTTATCAATGCAACTGACTGTGCTGACTATCTTGTAGGAAAAGGACTTCCTTTCCGTGATGCATATAAAGCAACAGGTGAACTCGTTGCACTTTGCATCAAAAAAGGTCTTACACTTGAAACATTACCACTCAACGAATACAAAGCAGTCTGTGACATTTTTGACGAAGGTGTGTTTGATGCAATCAACCTTGACAAGTGTGTAAATGACAGAACTTCTCTCGGTGGACCAGCACCACAGAATGTGCTCAGTCAAGTTGAGAGAGTTAAAAAGATAAACAAATAAGGAATATTATAACTATGACTAAAATATTCATCGACGGTAGTCAAGGTACAACAGGCCTTAAGATTTTTGACCGTCTTGCAAAAAGAGAAGATATTGAACTTATTACTCTTCCTGAAGAATTAAGAAAAGATACAGAAGCTCGCAAAAAGGCTCTCAACTCTGCTGATATTGCATTTCTCTGCTTACCTGATGCAGCAGCAGTTGAAGCAGTAAGTCTTATCGAAAATGACCATACAGTTGTAATTGATACTTCAACTGCTCACAGAACAAATGAAGGCTGGGCTTACGGTTTTCCTGAATTATCAGAAGAGTTTCAGAATAAGCTTAAAAATTCAAATAGAATTGCAGTGCCTGGTTGTTATGCAAGTGGATTTATCGCACTTGTAAAACCTTTGGTTGATGCAGGGATTGTTGATAAAGATATCTGTATTGCTTGTCACGCTATGTCAGGATATAGTGGCGCAGGTAAAAATGGTATCGCACAGTACGAAGACGAAAATCGTGATGTTCTTCTTGATGCGCCTCGTGAATATGCCCTTAATCAACAGCACAAGCATTTAAAAGAAATGAAAGCAATTTCAGGACTTTTGAATGAACCAATTTTCTCACCATACATCTGTGACTATTTCAGTGGTATGGTTATGACAGTGCCTCTTTTCAAAAAAGACTTGAAAGATGGCAAAACTGCTGAAGATATTAAGGCACTTTATAAAGAAAAATACAATTCAGATATTGTTAAATATAAAGAAAGCATTGACGAAAACGGATTTATCGCAGGTAACAAAATGAGTGAAAACGATGGTATGGAAGTTACAGTTTGTGGTAATGAAGACAGAATTCTTTTAATCGCAAGATATGATAATCTTGGTAAAGGTGCTTCTGGTGCAGCTGTTCAGTGCTTGAATGTAAAAATGGGAATCGACCCAAAATTTCAATTAAATATATAAGATTTGGTGAACGATATGCAATTTATCAATGGTGGTGTTACTGCTCCAAAAGGCTTTAAAGCAAGCGGTATTCACTGTGGAATTCGTAAAAATAAAACAAAAAAAGATTTAGCACTTATTCTTTGTGAAAAAGAATGTGACGCAGCAGCTGTTTATACACAGAATTTAGTTTTCGGTGCACCTATTACAGTTACTCGTAACAACATCGCTGATGGTAAGGCTTACGGTGTAATCTGCAACAGCGGTATCGCAAACACATGTAATGCTGACGGTGTTGAAAAGGCAGAAATGATGTGCGAAATCGTTGCAAAGGCAACAAACCTTAAACCAACAGATTTCGTTGTTGCATCAACAGGTGTTATTGGTCAGCCAATCAACATTGAGCCTATTGAAAATGGTATGGCACAACTCGTTGCAGAACTCAGTGAA
>JAZOWH010000092.1:0-2903 GCA_045659165.1 Candidatus Fimenecus sp.
CCTGTAAAAATGCTTGATTGTGACTTTGAAAGCGAAAAGTTTTACGAAATGGCAAAGGGATTAGAAAATTGTCGTGAATGTGGTGAAAGATGCTTTAAATGCTATAATTTGCGACTCGAAAAGACAGCTCAGGAAGCAAAAAATAACGGATTTGATTATTTCACAACAACTCTTACTATAAGTCCACTTAAAAATGCCGAAAAAATCAACGAAATCGGTTGTGAATTAGCCAAAGAATATAATGTTGAATGGCTACCATCAGACTTCAAAAAAAGAGAGGGATATAAACGCTCAATAGAGTTAAGTAAAGTTCATAACCTTTATAGACAAAATTATTGTGGTTGTGTATTTTCACAAAATGAGCAAAAGAAAACGGACATCGAGTGATGTCCGTTAATTTTATTCGTAAATATCAACAGCGCCTCTGCCTTCTGTTACTTTCGCAACATAGCTGGCAACCTTTTTGTGTTCAGGATGAACCTTGTATTTTTCAAGTTCTTCCTCGTTTTCAGTTTCAACAACTAAAAGTGCATCGAAATTTCTCTCGCATTCCACCTGATTTTTAAGGAATGTGAGTTTTTTTATGTGAGAAATCATTGGTGGAAGTGCTTCAAGACCGTTTTTTACGATTTCAATATTTTCATCCTTTGTCTTGCCTTCTGCATCTTTAAATTTCCACATTACAATATGTTTTAACATAATAATCACCCTATATTAAATAATGTTCTTGCATTTCTATCTGTCAAATCAAGAATTTCTTGTGCAGTAACTCCACGTAATTCTGCGATTTTTTCTGCTGTGTATGGAATGTGAAGTGAATCACATCTTTTACCCCTGAATGGGACAGGAGTCATATATGGAGCATCTGTTTCAATGAGTAATCTGTCACTTGGTACATACTTTGCAACTTCGCAAGGCTTGACTGCGTTTTTGAATGTAACAGCACCGCCAAGTCCGATATACATACCGAGCTTGATAATCTCTTTTGCCATCTCAACACTACCAGAGAAACAGTGGAGAACACCTTTTGGTTTGTATTTTTTAAGTATATTGAGTGTGTCCTCGTGAGATTCTCTGTCATGGAAAATTACAGGTAAATCGAGCTCGTTTGCCAACTGAATCTGCTTTTCAAGGAGAATTAACTGGTTTTCACGACTATCCTTTTCATAGTGATAGTCAAGTCCGATTTCACCGATGGCAACACACTTTTCGTCTTTTGCTAACTCTTTTATTTTCTCCAAATCACTATCGGTATATTCTCCGTTTTCAAGTGGATGAAAACCTACTGCCGAATACACGAAATCGTATTTATGAGAAAGCTCAACTGCAAATTCTGATGTTTTAACATCAACACCACAGCAGATTACACCTGAAACGCCCTTTTCTTTAAAAGAAACGAGCAGTTCGTTTCTGTCGGGATTAAACTGCTCGTCATCATAATGTGCGTGTGAATCAAAAATGTTATGATACATTATCTTATTCTCGCTCCGTTTGGCATATCTTTATCAACAAAGATAACCTTTGCATCTTCTTCTGTAACATCTGCAGCAAGAATCATACCACAGCTTTCAACACCACAGAGAACTGCAGGCTTAAGGTTAGCTACAAGAATAACTTTCTTGCCGATAAGGTCGGAAGGTGCGTACCATTTTGCAATACCACTTGCGACAATTCTGTCAACGCCTGTACCATCATCAAGAGTAAGCTTAAGGAGTTTCTTTGCCTTTTTAACTGGTTCACAATCCTTAACTTCTGCAACACGAAGTTCAACTTTCATAAAATCGTTGAATTCAATAGGAGCAAGTCCTTCAATTTTTGGTGCAGGAGCATTTGCCTTTTCTTCAGCTTCTTTTTTAGCCTGAAGTTCAGCGATAAGCTTTTCACCATCAATTCTTGAGAAGAGAGGAGTAGCAGTACCAACTGTGATGCCTGCTTCGAGTCCACCCCATTCCTGAATGCTTTCATAAGTTGCTGGAGCAACATTTAACTGTTCTGCAATCTTAACTGCAGTTTCAGGCATAACAGGAGAAATGAGTGCTGAAAGAACACGGATACCCTCAAGAAGATTGTAAAGTACTGTGCCGAGTTTTTCTTTCTGCGCTTCGTCCTTTGCAAGTGACCAAGGCATTGTTTCGTCAATGTACTTGTTGCAACGACGAGCAAAGTTGATTACACATTCAACTGCATCGCTCATCTTGTATTCTGAAATGTACTTTTCAAAACCTGCAAGTGCTTTCTTTGCAGAATCCTTAAGGTCTTCATCAAATTCAGTAGCACAAGTTGGAGCCTGAACAACACCATCAAAGTATTTGTTCTGCATTGCAATTGTACGGTTAACAAGGTTGCCAAGTGTGTTTGCAAGGTCTGTATTGAAACGGTCAATCATTGCTTCGTAAGTGATTGAACCATCGTGTGCATGTGGCATTTCTGAAAGAAGATAGTATCTGACAGCATCAACGCCAAAAATCTCTGTAAGGTCATCAGCGTAGATAACATTGCCACGAGATTTACTCATCTTGTCTTCACCAAAAAGAAGCCAAGGATGACCATAAACCTGCTTTGGAAGTGGCTCGCCGAGTGCCATAAGCATAATTGGCCAGTAAATTGTATGGAATCTTACAATATCCTTACCGATGATGTGAACATCAGCAGGCCAGTATTTCTTGTAGTTGTCACCACTACCGTCTGGGTCATATCCAAGAGCAGTGATATAGTTTGAAAGTGCATCAATCCATACATAGATAACGTGCTTGTCATCAAATGAAACAGGAACACCCCATTTGAATGATGAACGTGATACGCACAAATCCTGAAGTCCTGGCTTGATGAAGTTGTTAAGCATTTCTTTTTTACGTGCTTCAGGATAAATGAAGTTTTCGTTGCTTTCAATGAAATCTTCAAGC
>JAZOWH010000093.1:0-10076 GCA_045659165.1 Candidatus Fimenecus sp.
ATTGACTCTTCAAGAGTTTTATTCTGCTTTTCACTTTGCTGAGTATTCTTTTCACTCATTGATACAAGCATTTCGTTCATCTTTTCACGATGCTCAAAATTACCCTTGTTCATATTGTCAATGCGAAGATTCATTTCATCACGGCTTTTCTTCACATCTTCACGGATTTCCTTGTTAGAACTCTGATTTTCAACACGGATTCTGTGGAATTCATCACCAAAGTTTTTGTTCATATAATCAAGCTTCTGTTCAAGTGTATCATTACCCTTGTTTTTGCTTGTATTTTTAAGAACAACAAAAAGAATGATTATTGAAATTAATGATAAAAGAACAGAAAGTATAAGTAAAATGTCAACAGGCATTGTGATTTTCTCCTTAACAAATGAAATATATAGTAATTATAGCAGAATAATGCGACAAAAGATAGTTTTTTATAAAAATTTTCGCAAGAAATATAGCCATATTACACTTTTTTTGATATAATGACCATTGGTGAATAAAATGCTTAAAAAAATTATCAGTATTTTTATAGCTTCTGTTCTTCTTGTAACTTGTTTTGCAGGTTGCGAAAAGGATGAAGAAGAAACATATCTTGCTTGTGCAGTGTCAGAGATGCCACGTTATTTTGACCCACAAATTGCAAGCAACACAGGTGAAAAAATAGTAGCTGTCAATGTTTTTGACGGTCTTTTTAAGCTTGACGAAAATGGTGAGCCACAGAAATGTGCTGTTAAGGATTACAGAGTTTCCGGTGATGGACTTACATATACATTTTATCTCAAGGATAATATGAAATATTACATTTCTGATGAAGTTAAAGATTTTCTTGAAGAAATGGAAAAGTCAATTGTGGGAAAAGTAACTGCAAAGGATTTCGCTTTTGGAATTCAAAGAGCAGTTATGCCTGAAACAAATTCACCTGAATTCCCATTGTTGAGCATTATTAAAAATGCCACAAGTATTCATAATGGTGAAGCACCTTTGGAAGAATTGGGTGTTCGTGTTGTTGATGAATACACTCTTGAAATCACACTTGAAGAAAAGACAAACAACTTTTTGTATTCACTTTCTCAACCTGTGTCATTCCCTTGTGATGAAGAGTTTTTCAATATCACAAATGGCAGATATGGTCTTGACGAAGAATACATTATTTCAAACGGTGGTTTTTATCTTTCGGACATCAAAGAAAATGAATCTGTAAGATTTTCAAGAGTCAGTGAATATTCAGGGGACTACAAGGCGTTACCAACATCTGTAAGAGTTCACGTTAATTCAAATGAGATTGATATTGCAAAAAAAGTTGATGACAAGACATATGATTTAGGATTTTTTGCTTCTGAAAACGCCATTGACGAATTGGGCAGAAAGGTGCAGAAGAAAAATCTTGAAAACATCACAACTTCACTTATTTTCAATATGAGAAAAGAAAATTTACAGAATGTAAAGCTCCGTACAGGACTTGTTGCAAGTATTGATAAATCAACACTTGTTGAAAATGCTGTAATAAACTTTGTTCCATCACATTACAATTTGTCAGGTGGGAAAATTGAATACCTGTCATATAATATTGAAAAAGCAAGAGAAAATATGATTTCTGCCTTTGAGGAGTTGAAAATTGAAAATCTTTCAGTTGATATTCTTTGTACCGAGAAATATGAACAGATTGCAAAGTCTATTGTAAGCAACTGGCAGGCAAATATCGGTGTTGAACTTAATGGTACAATAACCGTTGTTGATGATAAGGAATACCAGTCAAAAATCAAAAATGGTGACTTTGATATGGCTATACATAATCTTGTGGTGGATTCCAATAAGGCTATGACTTTCTTGTCAATGTTCAGAACAGATAACGAAAATAATATCTCTGCTTATTCGTCAGAGGAATATGACAGAATAGTTGATGATTTGAATATGAATTCCACAAAAGAAAAAGCGACTAATTGTGAAAGTTATCTTCTTAAAAATGCTGTTGTATTACCTTTGTGTTACGAAAACACAATTTTCGCTGTGGCAAAGGATACATCAGGTGTTTATTCAGCAGGTGACAGTTCAAACATCTATTTCTATAAAGGACAAAAACAATGAAAAAAGGTAAAATAATATATCTTATTTTTTCATGGTTACTCGTGGTTGTTATTCTCAGTTTTATATTTAATCTTTCTGCGCAAGATGCAGAAGAATCAAAAGAGTTAAGCGACTCACTTGTGAGTAAAATATTCCAATGGCTCGAAGTTTATATTGATGGTGAGTTGATTCGCAAGTTTGCTCATATGCTTGAATTCACAGCACTTTCATTCAGTCTGTATAACGGAATTTTTGCAACATGGGAATTAAAAAAAGCACATTTAATATCACTCTTGTTAACTGTAATCTGTGCAGTCTGTGATGAGATTCATCAGATATTCGTACCTGGCAGGGCATTTCAGTTAAGTGATATTTTAGTGGACAGTATCGGTGCAATCATCGGTGTTGTTGCATATTTAATAATGTATAAAATTTATTCAAATTTAAAGGAAAGAGGAAATAAAAATGGCAGTATTAAAACCATTTAAGGCAGTAAGACCAAAGGATGAATACGCATCATCAGTAGGCGCATTACCTTATGATGTTATGAATTCAGAAGAAGCAAGAGAAATGGTAAAGGATAAACCATATTCATTCTTGCATGTTGATAAGGCAGAGGTTGACCTTCCACAGGGTATTGACATCTATTCAGCAGAAGTTTATCAGAAAGCAAAGGAAAATCTTGATGCACTCAGTGAAAAGGGTATTTGTCAGCAGGATGAAAAACCAATGCTTTATATCTATCGTCAGATTATGAATGGTCGTGAGCAGACAGGTATTGTTGGTTGTACTGCAGTTGACGATTACATCAACAATGTTATTAAAAAGCACGAATTTACAAGAGCAGACAAAGAAGCAGACAGAATCCGTCACGTTGATACTCTTGATGCAAATACAGGTCCTATTTTCCTTACTCATAGAGAGAATAAAACAGTTTCTGATATTACAGAAAACTGGAAAAATACTCACGCACCTGCATATGACTTTGTAAGTGATGATGGTGTTTCACAGACAGTATGGGTAATTGACGACGATGCAGTTATTGATACTCTTGTAAAAGAATTTGCTGATATCCCATATCTTTATATTGCTGACGGTCACCACAGATGTGCATCTGCTGTAAGAGTAGGTGAAAGAAGACGTGGTGAAGGTGAATATGACAAGAATGCAGAATTCAACTTCTTCCTTTCAGTTATTTTCCCTTGTGACCAGTTAAAGATTATGGACTATAATCGTGTTATTGCTGACCTTAACGGCAACACAAGTGAAGAATTCATTGCAAAAATGGGAGAAAAGTTCATTGTTGAAGACGCAAGTGAGAGCCCTTATTCACCAAAAGAAAGACATACATTTGGTATGTATCTTGACAACAAGTGGTATAAGGTAACTGCAAAGGCAGAATTCATCAACGAAAATGACCCTGTTGAATGTCTTGATGTTTCAATTCTTCAGAACAATCTCATTACTCCTATCCTTGGAATTTCTGACCCAAGAACTGATAAGAGAATTGACTTTGTTGGTGGTATCCGTGGTTTAGGTGAACTGGAAAGACGAGTTAGTGAAGGTATGAAGCTTGCATTCGCAATGTATCCAACATCACTTAACGAGCTTATGGATATTGCTGATGCAGGAAAGGTTATGCCACCAAAATCAACTTGGTTTGAACCAAAACTCCTTTCAGGTTTATTCATTCACAAATTATCATAATAAATCAGAAACCTCGCAGGGCGAACACCTTGCGAGGCTTTTTTATTTGTTATTCAAAGCATTTAATTACATCTGAACCTGACTTTACAAATGCGATAAATTCATTGATTTCAGCGGTGATTTCATAAGTGCCTTTTGTATAAACTTTCTTGTCTTTTGTAAGCACCCATTCACCATCAGGGATGTATACAGTTTTCACTGTTTGTCCTCTCTCAACAATTGGTGCAAAGATAATATCATCACCAAACATATATTGAGTTTCAAGTGTATAGCAGATTTCGTCGTCAGGGTACTGGAAGAACATTGGTCGCATTACAGGATAACCTTTTCCACTTGCAATATCCATCTGCTTTTGAATGTATGGTCTTAACTTTTCACGGATGAAAATAAGATTTTTGAGAATATGGAAATTCTCGTCACCAAAACTCCAGATTTCGTTAGGGTCACCACTTGGTTCTTTAAGTCCAGGAGTTGGTTCAAAATGACGATTTCTTGAACCGTGAAGTCGCATAACAGGACTGAAAAGTCCAAATTGGAACCAACGGACAATAAGTTCTTTGAAATAATCACTTGTGATGTCAGCACCGTAGAAGCCACCGATGTCAGTATTCCACCAAGGAATACCACACATTGACATATTAAGTCCTGCTTTTACCTGATGCTCAAGGCTTTCGAATGTGGATTCAATATCACCTGACCAAACAAGGGAAGCGAATTTCTGACTACCTAAATATGCGCAACGAGTAAGAGTGATTATATCATCTCTTCCCATGGACTTAAACCCGTCATAAGCCATTTTTGAATAGTAATATGGGTAGAGAAGTCCAACCATATCGGCTCTGCCTTTGTACCAGATTAAGTTGTCAAAATGTTCAGGATGAATTTCGGGCTCAGCCTCGTCAAACCAAAGAGCATCAACGCCATTGTCAATGTAATTTTTCTTGAGTTTGCTCCATACATATTTCCGTGTTGCAGGGTTGGTAACATCGATTTCACCTTGCCAACCATAGAAATCAAAAACTCTGTCAGGACCACGAGCAGTACGCATAAGCATATTGTTGCTTCGCATATAATGGTAATTTTCACTTCCACCATTTATTGTTGGCCACATTGACACAATGAGTTTCGTGTTCATTTCGTGTAATTCATCAGCCATAGATTTCACATCAGGCCAGTATTTAGGGTCAAATTTATAGTCACCTTGCTCTGTCCAATGAAAATAGTCGGCAATTATTGCAGAAAGTGGAATGCCTAATTCTTTGTATTTACGAGCAACCGAAAGAAGCTCTTCCTGTGTTTCATAACGAAGTCGGCTCTGCCAGAAACCCGTTGCCCATTCAGGCATTTTAGGTGCATAGCCTGTCAAGTCTGCAAGAGTTGTACAGACCTCTTTCGGACTACCTGCCATAACAACAAAGTCCATAAATTTACAACAATCACAACTCCAACGAGTACGATTGTTTGAAAGCTCGCAAAGTCCCGTTGATGGATTATTCCAAAGAAAACCATAGCCCAATGATGAATAAACATAAGGAATAGTGCATTTTGCATTCACATTTCGGATATCTATTGATGAGCCTTTAAGGTCAAATTCGTTGTCCCAACTGTGACCAAGACCGAAGAAATGCTCGTTTTTATTTGGTTCAAAGGTAACTCTTGCAGTCCAAAGTCCACTACCTTTGTTATCAAAATGACGGAAGTTGCTGTTGAATGTGAGTTCTGGCTTTTCTTCAATGATTTTTTTATCATTGGCAAAGAAAGTAAGTTTTCCGTTTGGTTCAAGTTTAACTTTTAATGTGCCACAAGTGAGAGTAACAAAATTATCAGATTCTTCGATTTTTGACTCTGTATTCTGTGGCATAAGAGTATAGTTTTCGTCGATTACCTGACAATCAGGGAAAGACTGAAAACGGATTGCATTGTTGCCACAAGCACTTATACGGATAAGCTCTGTATATCGCATTAAAAGTATTTCATTGTCTTTAATAACAAGATTGTTCATAATAAAACTCCTTGTTGGTTAACTTTATTTTCTTTCAAGCAAGAATGCCTTTGCTCTGAAATCACCGTTAAGACTGCTACCGAATTCCTTTTTGATATTCCAGTCAATAAGAATATTTTCATAAGGTGGGTTTGCACCATTTTTGAATGTGTGAACAATAAGCAAAGCATCTTTTTCGGTTTCACGAAGCACAACCTGATAGCCCTCAGGGTCGTTGTAATTTTCCACATTACATTCAATAACACTTGTGAAACCATCTTTTATAATATGCTTGATTTCGTCGTAGAATTTAATTGAGGCAAGTGCAATCTGCCAGTTTTCCTCAGGTAAATCAAAGATTTCACCACTGATGCAAAGTCGACCTAGGAAGCCTGAAATAAGGCTGTAATATGTTCTGTGAATATTGTCTTTTGCACGAAGAACAGCCCAAATCTGACTCTGACTTGGCTTAATCATTCTCTGCACATTTGCCGCAATAATTGGAATGCTTGTACACTCGTGAGCATCGGAAAAACTTGCCTGTGAGCAGATTTCCATTGTTGATGGCTCAAGTCTGTGACCACCACTTGCACAATTTTCAATTACCATATCAGGCAACTGCTCTTTAATTCGTTTAAAGTAACGCTGACTTGCAAGAACATACTGACGGAGTCCTTCACCAAGGCTTTCTGCACCATCACAACCGATACCGATATTCTCATTATAGTCGACTTTAAGGTATCCGTAACCACTGTCACGGAGAAGTTTAATCACCTTTTCATCAAGGTAATTTACGCACCATTCGTCACGCAAATCAAGGAATCTGTGACCTGCAACATTGAGCGGTGTACCCATACGGGAAACAAGATGGTCGGTTTCTTTATAAACTTTAGAAAGTGGAGCAACGTTCTCCATTTCAAACCATATTCCAGGCACAAGACCATAGGATTTAATCATATCGTTGACTTCTTTAAGACCATTTGGAAATAGTTGTTTACTCACATTCCAGTCACCGATAGTTTCCCACCAGTTTTTGTCCTCGTCCTTATACCAACCACTGTCCATTACAAGGTATTTAACACCACTGCCTTGTAATTTTTTTGCAGTTTTCTCGAGATTTTCGATTGTTGGATTACCCCAGGATGTGCAATACTCGTTGAAAATCACAGGCAAATCCTCGTCAACAGGGGAAATGTCAGGCTTTTGTGCTTTGACGAGCATATCGCACACTTTAAGAAGTGAATCACCGACAGCCACAACTGCCTTTGGAGTAGTAAAGCTTTCGTTAGGCTGGATTTCCTTGCACCAATGACCATAGTCAAAGTCAGCAATTCCACCGAGTAATGTCAAAGGCTCTTTGTGACGGAAAAGTTCAATCTGCCAGCTTGATGGGATATAAAGCTGAACGCCGATGAATTCGTTTGTTTTGCTGTTTTCTACTGCAACAAATGGGAACCATTTACGGACAGGCATTGAGCCAACCTGACCAAACTTTTCAATTCTTATACCATGTCCACTCCATGAACGCTCCATATTGAGTTCTGTGAGCTTCTGACTTAACATTTTACCCTCTGCACTCCAGAAAGATGTTGCTCTGTGAAGAGTGTCGGCATCAATATCAGTAATTGCAAATGAGGAAATCATATCGAGTGTTACAACAGAATCTGTGTTATTCTCGAAAACCGAGTAGCACTCAACAACATCACCTTTTTTTATGTGATATGCTGTGATTTTATATCCGTCTGATGACTCGTATACATTCTTCTCATCATCGGCAGAAACAAGCTTGCATTTCCAGAAGCTTTCACTGTCTGCCATTGAAATACCATTTATAAAGTGACCACCGAAATCGTCGCCTCTTACTTTAAATTGAACGCTAAAATTCATAGTTACACCTCTGTGAATTCCAATTATTAGAACAATTATACCATCCACAAAACAAAAAGCAACAGTTTTTACACTGTTGCTAATGGTAATAGAAATTTAATTCTGTTCTCTGAAAATGTTTATCATTCTTAAAACGGTAAAGGCTATTATCCCAACGGTCAGTGCCGTTTCAAGAATCTGTAGCGTTTTCAGAATTTTACCCATACGGGAAATCATAGTTATATCGTTGCGCATATTCATTATATTATTCACCACTGGTCAAAAGAACTCCGTGTGCGATTCCAGGTACACTTTCACCTTGCAATGATGATGTTGTGGAAAGCAGAGCGCCTGTACCTACAAAAAGTACCTTGTTCAGTTGTCCTTTTTCAAGCTGTTTCATAATAAGAGAATTCACAACGGATGCGCTGCAACCACATCCTGAGCCACCTGCGTGCATATCTTGTTCTTCCAAATCATAAATCATAAGTCCGCAATCGTTGTGAACAGATGAAATATCAATTCCAAAATCTTTTTTCAATAAGTCAATTAAAAGTTGTGAACCGACTTTGCCCAAATCTCCCGTAAGAATCAAGTCATAGTCACTGGGCTTTGTGTTTGTGTCATTGAGAAAACTCTGTATGGTTTCTGCCGCCGCCGGGGCTAATGTCAAGGGTGGACCATAAAATTTTAAAATTAAATGAATAATAATAAGTCATACTTAGCCTGATAAATGCGTACTTGCACAATAAAAGTGCAAATATGACTTTTGATTTGGAAATAATATTAACTTTTGTGAGGATCATGCAGAAAGCAAGAAAAAACACCTGCCAAATGAATGACAGGTGGAATAATATGTATATTTTAGGGTTTATTTAAAATGAACTTTTGCGAAAATTAACAAACTTTTGCGAAAATTAACACAAGACCCCGCGCCGCTGTCCGTACCTGTTTTTGCACAGAGATTTTATGTGCCCCACCCCCAAGGGGTGAAATTTCCACCCATATCGCAAAATGGGTAAAAAATATTTCCACCGTGTACGTTTTTTTCGCCTGTTTTTACGTTTTGCGAAAATTATTTCCAACGGTGTACTTTTTATATTAAATGCATAACGCATCTAGTTAATTCTATAGTCAAATGCTTTCTTGACATCTTGTTCAATATTTGTGTATAATATTAACAGATACATTTGATGAGACATCGAAAGACGCAACCTTCGGGCCATGGCTTTCACCGTCCAAGAATGTATCTTTTTTATTGTTAATGCTTACGCATTTTATTTCCAAATAAAAAATACAGGTGGAATATTTTCACATTGTAGCTATTTCTTCATTTGTACTTTTATTATAGATATGCATAACCCATTTTTCTTCAGTTCGGTTAATCATATCGATAGTGTAATCAAAATCTTCAAAGTTTTTAAAGATTTCTACGGAACATCCATTTTCCATTTTTACTGGGCATTCATGATTTTTAATGTATCCACCAAAGCCCATAAGAACAAGCCAAATTTTGAATTCAATATCAAAGAGCCTTTTGTTGTTTAATCCAGTAACATCAAATGCAATATCAAAGTCTAGAGATGCAAAAAAAGGTACTCCACCAACTTCTAAATTGGGATTGCCACCACACTCCATAAGCATTCGCATAATGGTTGGTGCAATATCTCCATTGTCTATATATCTCATTTCCTGAATAATGTTGTATTGGTTCATACCGTCATCAGTATAAACATAATTTGGCATCAAACCATACTTGATAAATATTTCAAACAATTCGACCCAATTTGCTGTAACTAGTTCATCAGTATAATCACATTGATGTATTTCGAGAGTATTTGCATCTGCCAACTTTATTGCAGTACGAGTTATTTCTTCTGATGTTAGTTTCATATCAATAATGAGTTGTTCAACTTGAAGCAAATCAGCATTGTGTTTGTTGCAAAGTTCAAAAAGTCTATTTTCTCTGTCGGTCATTCTAATCACCTCATTTTCAGTTTATAATAAATTAACATAAAAAACAATGAAAATAATTATTTGACAGTCCGTTTTGATGTACAAATATATTAAATGCTTAACGCATCTTATTTTCAGTTTTAATAGGAATAGGCTTTTAAGTTTTTATTACAGATAAATCATCTGTGAGTTGTGTGAAAGCCTTGCTGACAAGGTTTCAATCACGTGTCGGTCTGCCTTCATTTCGTTCCACAAAGGCAAATCCCTATTTGAAATTAAAATTAAACTACGCTCGTTACTGAGCTTCATTATAGCTTTGTAGAAAAGTAGCAACTCTTCTTCTGTTGGTGTTGTGTAAAACAACTCATCAATCACCACAAGGTCACTTTCAACTAAATAACGCCAAGGGTGTGATTTTTTGCTTGAGCATTTAATCAATTCTTCAAAGGTAACATAAACAACCATCGCACCTTTCTCGATAGCCTCAAGCGAAATGTCAACT
>JAZOWH010000094.1:0-2163 GCA_045659165.1 Candidatus Fimenecus sp.
TCTTCTGAGGTCACCTTCAACTGTTACATTTTTTTCGATGTACTCACGAAGTTTTGAAACGTCTTCTTCGGTTAAATCCTTAACACGTGTGTCTGGATTGATACCTGTTGCAGCAACGATGTCGCTGGCTGTTTTTCTGCCTATACCATAGATGTATGTGAGACCGATTTCGATTCTCTTTTCTCTTGGTAAGTCAACACCTGAAATACGAGCCATTTACAGTTGCACCTCCATTTTCAAAAATGCGGCTTTTATAAGCCATTATGGTTTTAGTATCGTTCCTTAGTACTTTAGAAACGATTGAGCGAAAGCTCTAAGACAAATTCAAGCTACTCTGCAGTTGCAGCTCATTGCGATTTATCTTAGCCCTGACGCTGCTTGTGCTTAGGGTTTTCACAGATAACCATGATCTTGCCCTTGCGCTTAATTACTTTGCACTTTTCGCAAATTTTCTTGACAGAAGGTCTAACTTTCATTTAATTTACCTCCTCATAAAATGCTGTCAAAATTTTTCTTACTTTGAACGCCATGTGATTCTTCCGTTGTTAAGGTCATATGGTGAAAGTTCAACCGTTACCTTATCTCCCTGAAGAATTCTGATGTAGTTCATACGAAGTTTACCCGAAATACGAGCATGAACTTTGTGACCGTTTTCAAGTTCCACAATAAAGTTTGTATTGGGAAGTACTTCAATCACAGTTCCTTCAACTTCAATCATGTCTTGTTTTGCCATAAGTTTAAACCTCTTTCGATAATGCTTTTCTCAATGCTCTGTCCGTTGAGAACATACTGTCGGAAAGTTTCTTATCTGTTTTAATAACGTGTTTAGGATTTTTTCGCTTTGGATTGTCAAGCTTTCTTTCCTTACCGTCACAGACATAAACATATTTTCCGTCAAATTCTGCCACACACATAAGCCTGTCTTTTTCACGACCGGCTATACACATAACCAGTTCACCTTTACAGAACTCCATAAGTCACCTCATTAAAGTTTTGTAAGAATTATAGGTTCGCCTTTTGTAATCGCTATTGTGTGTTCAAAGTGAGCGGACAGTTTGCCGTCAAGCGTTTTGACGGTCCAACCGTCAGGCAAACATTTAACTGCTTTTGAACCAGCGTTTATCATTGGCTCAATCGCAATCGTCATACCTGGAAGAAGTCGCTGACCTCTTCCTGCTGTTCCGTAGTTCGGAACTGACGGGTCTTCATGAAGATGTGTTCCTACGCCATGTCCAGTGTATTCACGGACAACCGAAAAACCTCTTTCTTCGCAATAGGACTGAATCGCAAATGCTATATCACCGATTCTGTTGCCTGCGACAGCTTGTTCGATACCTAAATAAAGGCTCTCTCTTGTTGTGTCGCACAGCCGCTTCGCTTCATCGGAAATTACTCCACAAGCGAAAGTAGCAGCATTATCGCCGTTATAGCCATTCACTTTAGCGCCCAAGTCGATACTGACAATATCGCCTTCTCTCAGCACTCTCTTTTTTGAAGGAATGCCGTGAATGACCTCGTCATTTATGGAAATACATGCTGTTGCCGGAAAACCGTTGTAATTAAGGAAGTTTGGTTCTGCACCTTGTTTCTTAATATAACGATAAGCAATCTGGTCAATCTCGTATGTTGTTATACCAGGCTTGACTGATTCACCCGCCAACTGTAATGCTTCTGCTGAAATCTGACACGCTTTGCGCATCATATCAATTTCTTTTGCAGTTCTAAGCACTATCATGTTAATCCTCCAATGCTTTAAAGACAAGAGCAGTTGTATCTTTAACTTCTTCCTGTCCTTCTACTATTACAAGTTTACCTGTCTTTGAATAGTAGTCCTTAAGTGGTTCTGTCTGTTCGTGATAAACGTGGAGTCTGTCAAGAACTGTTTCAGGACTGTCATCCTTACGCTGAACAAGTTCATCACCACATACATCACAGATGCCGTCTTTTGATGGTTTCTTATATTCAAGATGATAAGTAGCACCGCATTTAAGACATACTCTTCTGCCTGAAAGACGAGCTGTAATCTTTTCATCAGGAACTTCGATATCAACAACTTTGTCAATAACGATACCCATTGAATCGAGGGCTTCTGCCTGTGGTATTGTTCTTGGGAAACCGTCAAGAATGAAACCGTTTGCACAGTCATTCTCTGCAAGTCTTTCC
>JAZOWH010000095.1:0-1929 GCA_045659165.1 Candidatus Fimenecus sp.
CCTAAGACCGCTTGGCCTCCGACTTTTGTGGTGGTGAAATTGTTGCAGATGCAGCAACAGGTGCTACAAGTTGTCCATACTGTGGCAATCAGGTTGTTATGAAAGGTCAGTTTTCAGGTGCATATCGCCCTGATTTGATTATTCCTTTCAAACTTGATAAAAAAGCAGCAAAAGAAGCATTCAAAAAGCATCTTTCAGGCAAAAAATTCGTGCCTAAAGGTTTCCTCGATGACAATAAGCTCGAAGAAATCAAGGGTATTTATGTCCCATATTGGCTTTTTTCTTGTGACGCTTATGCACAGATGTCCTTCTACGGTGAAAAGAAAACAGTTTGGTCTGACAGTAATTATCATTACACTAAAACAGATACTTATGATGTTTACAGAGAAGGTAGCGTTTCTTTTGATAATGTTCCTGTTGTTGCTTCACAGAAGATTGACGACAAGCTTATGGAATCAATTGAGCCTTTCAATCTTTCTCAGGCAGTAGATTTCAATACGGCATATCTTGCAGGCTATGTTGCAGATAAATTTGATGTTGATGTCAATAACTGTATGGATAGAGCAAATCAGAGAATCGGTCAGTCTGTACTTGATTCATTCAAGCATGAAACGGTAAAGGGTTATGATGAAGTTGGCGGAGAAAGAGTAAATGCTCTGAATGTTACAAACGGATTCTATAAGTATGCTCTTCTTCCCGTATGGCTTGTCAATACAACATGGAACGGACAAACATATACATATGCAATGAATGGACAGACAGGTAAATTTGTGGGTAATATTCCGACAGACGAAAATAAGGTAAAGAGAATCGGTGGCCTTTGCGGTGCCGGTGCAGGTCTCTTGCTTTACGTAATTGCCTGGCTTATCGAATTATTAGGTTGGCTGTAAGGAGGTGCAGAATTATGAAGAAAATAATTGCTATTGTTATTACTTTGGTTCTTTGTCTTTCTTGTGTAGTATCTGCATCAGCGGCAACAAACACTTATGTTCATAATCCTGATGGTATACTTACAAGCAGTGAAGCAGATGAACTTTCAAATTATGCAAGAATGATTGAGCGTACATACGGATACACTTTCATTTTCTGTCTTATTGAAGATAGTAGTGTTACTGATACGACTGAATACAGTGAAGAAGCTTACTATTCATATACTTACTCAAAGAATTGCTATGTTTTCACACATAATACTGAAACAGGTAAATGTGGTACATTCTCTGTAGGTGCCGGTGAAATCTTTGATGGTGCTGAAGGTGATACTTTATTTGATGTATATAACGAAAATGATTCATACTTCGGTGGTATTGAAGCATTCCTTGCTGCTGGTGAAATGGTTGCTGAAGAAAACCCGATTTCCAATGCTCCACAGAATAACCCAACAGTAGGTGCTACAGAAGACGATACAACAGAAGCTCCCGAAGAAACAGAGCCAACAACTGAATTCCAAAGGGTAGAACGTACACTTCCACTTCTTGTTGATAATGCAGATTTGCTTACAGCAGACGAAGAAACATCACTTCTTGCAAGACTTGAAGCATTTACTGAAAAGCATGAAATGGAAATTGCTATTGTAACGGTACCTGACCTTGAAGGCAAAACTGTAGAGGAATATGGTGACGATTTCTATGACTATAACGGTTATGGCTATGGTGAAGATGATGACGGAATTCTTCTTCTTCTCTATAAACCTGGTGCTGATGGCGAAAGAGAAGCATATATTTCAACACATGCTGATGGTGAATATGAATTCTTTGATACTATAAGAGAAGATATGCTTGTTTCTATGAAAGACTCTCTTGTTGCAGAAGATTATACTGCTGCATTCAACATTTTTGTTGATAAAGCAGAGGAAACAATGAAACCAAATGTAAGTCCTATGTGGTTATTTGTATTCGTTCTTGTTGGTGCTGTAGTCGGTTTATTAATTAC
>JAZOWH010000096.1:0-7289 GCA_045659165.1 Candidatus Fimenecus sp.
CGTAAGTATAACGGACAGGCAGACGCTTAATGATGAATGCAGGTAAATCCTTACAGTCACGTCCCCATTGCTTTTCTGTGTAGCCCTTTACAAGTTTTGTGTAAATCTCACGACCAACAAGGCTTATTGCCTGTTCTTCAAGATTTTTTGGTTCACCCTTGATTTCAGCACGCTGTTCTTCAATAACAGCCTTCGCCTCTTCCGGAGTTGTAACGCCAAAAATCTGTGAAAATGTGTTCATATTAAATGGCAAGTTGTAAAGTTTACCCTCATAATTTGCCATTGGTGTATTTATAAAACCATTAAACTCACAAAGGGATGTCACATAATCCCATACTTTTTTGTTGCTTGTATGGAAAATATGTGCACCGTACTTGTGAACAGTAATATCTTCTTGTTTTTCGCAATAGATATTACCACCCGTATGATTTCTTTTTTCAAGGACAAGACAACGCTTGCCCTGTTTTGTCGCTTCGTGAGCAAATACTGCACCAAAAAGTCCAGAGCCCACGATGATGTAATCATACTGCTTCATAAAACACCAGTTAAATTCGCAATTAGTAATGCGTAATTCGTAATTATAATTTAAGAATTGTAGATAAAATAGATGTAGTTTTGCATTTCACCTATTTTTGCCACGGAGAATTACTTGGATTTTGGATGAATTTTCGTTTCTTGAGAATTGTAGTTATTTTTGATGAAATTCTGTTTTTGAGACCGCAGGCTTACGAGTGTAAGTCGACCTCAACATCAAAACAACCATCAACCCAAGAATTGTAGGTAAAATAGATGTAGTTTTGCTTCTTGAGGACGAATGAATACGAGTGTATTTCGAGTCCGAAAAAGTGAAACTACGCTATTTTAACATAATTATCCTTCGTAAGCGTCTTCGTTTTCCCAGTTATGATATACGTTTTGAACGTCATCGTTTTCATCAAACATTTCGAGCATTCTGCCCATATTTTTGATGTCGTCTGGGTTTGTGAGAGTTGTGTATGTGCTTGGAACATATTCAACTTCTGCTGAAACGAATTTGTAGCCCTTTGCTTCAAGGTCATCACGAACAGCGCCCATATCATTTGCTTCTGTACGAACATCATAGATTTCGTCTTCTGCAATAAAGTCAACTGCACCTGCTTCAAGAGCGTCTTCCATAAGCTGGTCTTCGTCAATTCCTTCTTTTTCAAAGAGAATTACGCCCTGACGGTTGAACATGAATGAAACGCAACCGCTCTGACCCATATTGCCACCGAATTTATCGAAATAGTGACGAACATCTGCTGCAGTTCTGTTTCTGTTATCTGTAAGTGTTTCAACGATGATTGCGATACCTGATGGGCCATAGCCTTCGTATACGATTTCATCGTAGTTTTCACCACTGCCTTCACCTGCTGCCTTTTTGATAACTCTTTCAATGTTATCATTTGGCATATTTGCAGCCTTAGCCTTTGCGATTACGTCCTTGAGCTTTGAGTTACCAGCTGGATCTGGACCGCCTGCTTTAACTGCAACAGCGATTTCACGACCGATTTTTGTGAAAACTTTTGCTCTGGCGTTATCTGTTTTTTCTTTCTTTCTTTTGATTGTACTCCATTTTGAATGTCCTGAC
Organism: Candidatus Fimenecus sp.; assembly: GCA_045659165.1. Lineage (GTDB taxonomy): Bacteria > Bacillota > Clostridia > Oscillospirales > Acutalibacteraceae > Fimenecus. The sequence goes on from JAZOWH010000096.1 coordinate 1,610, forward strand.
ATAAAAACATACCTTTCCACTCTAATATAATTCAAATTATTTTACCACAAACCCATATATTTTTCAACAGTTATTGCAAGAAAAATGCACGAAATTAGGCTCCACCCTTGAGGGGGAGCTGTCAATTTCGCAAGAAATTGACTGAGGGGGGTATCAATACACTCCCCCCTTCCGTCACTCGCTTCGCTCGTGCCACCTTCCCCTCAATGGGGGCAGGCAAAGGCAACCTGTCATTTTAGTTAATATTTCAATTATATCTTGCATACATTTAATTGAAGCAACTGACGGAAAAGGAGCGAGAATAATGGATTTCAACATACAAAAAGAAAAAATTTCCCTTTGCGAGACAGGAATTTTAGGCAATAGCGAGCATGCTGTTGACTGTCAGATTACACTACCTGAATATTTACCTGACATTGTGAAAATTCTGCGATGCTACTGTGTTCCTGGTGTGAAATCACATCAGCTGAACGGTGACAGAATCACTGCGGACTGTGCATGTCTTGTGCGTACTGTTTATGTGTGTGAACAAGGTACTCTTCATTGTTTTGAACAGAATATTCAGTTTGCCAAGCAGATTGAGGTCAGGTCGACCATCAACCCTAACGAGGTTTTCGTGGGTGCCAAAACTGACTATGTGAATTATCGTGTATCAGGGCAACGAAACTTTGAGGTGCATGGTGCGATTACTGTTTTTGCAAAATCAAGCAGCAAAAAATGTATTGAGCCCGTGTCAAATGCAGACGGTGACGGAATTGTGCTTAAAAGTGAGGCTTGTGAAATCTGCGACCTTGTTTCTGTGGTTGAAAAGATGTTCAATCTGACAGAAACATGTGATGCAGGTAATCTTTCCGAGCCCATAGGTGCTGTGGTTTCTTCTTGTGGATGGGCAACCATTGACGAACTTAAAATCGTGTCAGATAAATTATTTTTAAAAGGTCAGTTGCTAGTTCACACTGCATTTACAGGAGCAGAATCGCATCAGGTACATACACTTGAAAATGTGATAAATATAAACCAAATCATTGAAGCGCCTGACATCACCGAAAAATGTCAGATTGACGCATTTCTTTCTGTTTGTGACCTTGAAATCAAGCCAAGATTTGACCTTTCAGGCAACAAAAATCTTGTTGATATTACTGCAAGTCTTAACATTTCCGTAAAGGGATACGAAACACGACAGATTGCTTGTGTAAAGGATGCATATTCAACGAAATATGAAACAGATATTAACAAATCTGTGGTCTATACATCTTCACTTCACGATAAAATCAGTGATTCTCATCTTTGTCGTGGAGTTGCCGACCTTAATGCAACAGGTGTCAACAAAATTCTTTCATTTATGTGCACAGATGTCACATCAGGTTTTTCTGTTACAGAATCAGCGTGTGCCGTCAATGGTCAGATAACAGCAGACATTATTTACGAAGACGCAAAGAGTGAAATCTGTTATGCACAAAGGGAAATCCCTTTTGAATACAGCAAACCGTTAAGGGCAGAGGACTCCATTCTCACCTGTACTCCACATTGTAGCGTCACTGCGTTCAGTTATGTCCTGAATGGTGATAACAAGCTTGATGTACGAGTGGAAATCGACATAAACGCTTTTATTTTCTGTGAAAAAGAAAAGCTTATTACAACTGAACTCTCTGTCAATAAGGATAGGTTAAAAACAATCCGAACAGCGTCCTTGACAGTATATTTTGCAGATGCAGGAGAAGCTGTCTGGAATATTGCAGAAAAATACAACACCACAGTTGATGCAGTTATGCGGGAAAACCACCTGACAGATACACACATCAAGGAAAAATGCAAACTGCTTATTGTAAAGGAGGATTAATGTGAGTAATTCAAGTGTTTATGAGAATATTGCCACACGAACCGGTGGCGACATCTATATCGGAGTTGTAGGGCCTGTAAGAACAGGAAAATCAACTTTTATCAAACGATTTATGGATACAGTTGTTCTGCCTAATATTGAGGATAATGCTGTAAGACAAAGAGCCAACGACGAGCTTCCTCAATCATCAGCAGGAAAGACTATTATGACCACCGAGCCGAAATTCATTCCCGAAAATGCAGTTAAAATCACTCTGCCTGACAACGCAAGCTTCAATGTGAGAATGATTGACTGTGTGGGATATATTGTCCCTACATCCTTGGGATATATTGAGGGCGACCAGCCGAGAATGGTTCGTACTCCTTGGTACGAAAATGAAATTCCTTTTAATATGGCAGCCGAAATCGGCACAAAAAAGGTCATTACTGAACATTCCACAATAGGCCTTGTAATCACAACTGACGGTAGCATCAGTGACATTCCAAGAGACGAATATGAAGAGGCAGAATCAAGGGTAATTGACGAATTAAGAGAACTCAACAAGCCTTTTGTGGTGCTTCTTAACTGTATGCACCCTGAAAGTGAACAATCAAAAAATCTTGCAAATCAGCTTTCATCAAAATACAAGGTACCCGTTATGCCTGTCAACTGCCTTGACCTTGGCGAACAAGAAATCAAAGAGATTATCACACAGATTCTTTTTGAATTCCCCGTTAAGGAAATCGGAGTTGACCTGCCTTTATGGTTGGTGAATCTTCCCGAGGACCATTGGCTTAAAACTACCACATACAAGAGTGTTATGAAGTCCATTCAGGATATTAACTATGTCCGTGACATCAGCACAATGACCGACACTCTTTGCGAATGCGAACACATTACTGATGCAAAAATTTCCTCAATGGATTTAAGTGTTGGCAGTGCGTGGATTTCGGTCAATATGAACAATAATCTGTTCTATAAAATCATTGAGGAAACAACGGGCCTTTCCGTTGGAAACGAGCAAGGACTTCTCACTTGTATGAAAGAGCTTTCACAAATCAAAGGCGAATATACAAGAATAAAATCTGCCCTTGATGAAGTCAAGACAACAGGATACGGAATCGTTATGCCGACCATCAACGAATTGACTCTTGAAGAGCCTGAAATCGTGAAACAAGGTGGCAGATATGGTGTCCGTCTTTGCGCATCTGCACCGTCAATCCATATGATGAGAGCAGACATCAAAACGGAGGTTGCACCGATTGTGGGTAGTGAAAGTCAGTCGGAAGAGCTTGTGAAATATCTTCTTGACGGCTTCGAGGATGACCCTAGTAAAATCTGGGAATCTAACATCTTTGGCAAGTCACTTAATGAACTTGTCAACGAGGGACTTCGCAACAAGCTTTACCATATGCCGACAGATGCACGAATGAAATTCCAAGAAACACTTCAGCGTGTCATCAATGAGGGATGCAATGGTTTGCTTTGTATCATATTGTAATTTGGAGTTTGTCTTTAAAGTGCAAAATGCAAAGCGCAAAGTGCAAAATGTCGGAACTGCGTTGCGATTGTAAATCCCCCCTCAGTCAAATGCTACGCATTTGCCAGCTCCCCCTCAAGGGTGGAGCCCAATATAGCCTTCCCCCTAGAGGGGAAGGTGGCACGAGCAAAGCGAGTGACGGAAGGGGGGATTAAAAATCACACACCGATAAATTATAATTTACACATCAATTTCATTTTTGTTGTATTGCTTTTCCCCCATTTTCTTGCTATACTGTACCCATGGAAAATCCTGAAAATTGGGGGAAAACAAAATGGCAATTCATATTCTTAATGACAACATTTTTGTCCTTGAAACAAAAAACACTCACTATGTGTTGGGCGTTGACAAATATGGTTACAACCGTCACATTCATTGGGGCAAAAAATGCAACATAAACGATTACGAAGCAAAGGATATCTGGGACGAAAACTCCAACCATACTCGTCTTGATATGGCAAAGCAGGAATTCACTGTTTTTGGTGGTACAATGTACCGTGAAAGCAATTTAAAAGTGCAATTCCCTGACAAATGTCGTGAAATCGAACTTGAATTCGTAGGTGCTGAAGCAGAAAATAATCTTCTCACATTCACATTAAAGGACAAGGTTTATCCTTTGCAGATTGCACTTAAATACAGAATTCAGGACAACGACGATATTATCACTCGTTGGGCAGAAATCACAAACACAGGTGACCAGGACATCACAGTTGACAGAATGTTCTCTGCCGAGCTCACACTTCCGTCAGTTTATCCATACACCATTAAAAATACCAATGGTAGTTGGGGTGGTGAATATGTTGAAACAGAGTCAACTCTTGAGGGCGGCGCTCTTGTATTCGACAGTAAGCGTGGCACATCAGGACATAATCAGTCACCATATTTTATAGCATATCAGAATGCAGACGAAAATCACGGTGATGTGTATTTCGGCACACTTGCATACAGCGGTAACTTCAAGGTCCTTTGCACTCGTGACCTTTTCTACACAACAAGAGTAAGTCTTGGTCTTAACGACCACGATTTCAAACATATTTTAAAGGCGAATGAAACATTCCAGACACCTATGGTTTTCTGTGGCTATTCACAGAATGGTTTTGGTGAAATGAGCCGACAAATGAATCGTTTCGCAATAAATCACGTTTTGCCAAAACAGTTCAACGATAAAATTCTTCCTGTTCTTTACAACTCTTGGGAAGCAACTGAATTTGACGTGAATTGTGAGCATCAGACAGCACTTGCAGAGCTTGCTGCTGAAATGGGTGTTGAACTTTTCGTTATGGACGACGGCTGGTTTGGCGCAAGAAATCACGACAGAGCAGGTCTTGGTGACTGGTTCGTAAATACAAACAAATTCCCTAACGGAATTGATGAGCTTATTAAAAATGTAAATGATTTGGGAATGGATTTTGGTCTTTGGTTTGAGCCTGAAATGGTGAATCCTGACTCTGATTTATTCCGTGAGCACCCTGAATGGGCATATCATTATGACACAAGAACTGCTCATACTCTTCGTCATCAGTTAGTGCTTAATATGACACGAGAAGATGTTCAGGAATACATTTTCAACTGTATGGACGAGATGCTTACAAATCACAACATCAAGTACATCAAGTGGGATATGAACAGACCACTTTCTGAAACAGGTGCAGAAAATCTCGAATGTCCACAAGACTTGTGGTACAAGCATACCGAGGCAGTTTACAACATCGTTGACCGTCTTAAAGAAAAGCATCCTGATGTTGCTATTGAAAGCTGTTCATCAGGTGGTGGACGAAGTGACTATGGTGCTTTACTCCACTATGACCAGGTATGGACAAGTGACAACACCGACTCCATTGACAGAATGACAATGCAGAAATGGTTTACATATCTTAAACCAACAAAGGCTATGCGTGCTTGGGTGACAGACATTAACTGGTACAACTCACCTATGAGCCTTGATTTCCGTTTCAATGTTGCTATGCAGGGCTCACTCGGTGTTGGTGGAAACCTTACAAAGTACAGTAAAGAGGACCTTGAAACAGGCAAAAAGAATGTCACTCTCTATAAAGAAATTCGTCACCTTGTGCAGTTTGGTGACCTTTACAGAATTCTTGATGCAAAGAAAGATGAAATTCTCTTTAACCTTTATGTAAGTGAAGATAAAAACGAGGCTGTGGCATTTATAGCATCTGCAGGAACAAGCTTTATGAAAAAGGAAATTCCACTTCTTTTCGAAGGCCTTGATGATGACAAGGTTTACACATTTAATCTCAATAACAGAGATTATGAAAAGAGTGGCTCATACCTTAAAACAGTTGGTATTCCAACCTGTATCC
>JAZOWH010000097.1:0-1967 GCA_045659165.1 Candidatus Fimenecus sp.
TTGTCTGTTCTTCAATTGTTACTGCCTCGATTTCACCGTTAGCAGGGTTGATTGCAATTTGTCCTGATGTAAAAACAAGATTTCCAACTACCTTTGCCTGTGAATATGGTCCGATTGCAGCAGGTGCTTTATCTGTACTGATTGTTTTAATCATAATTATTACTCCTTATACAAGCTTATAGCCTTGGCTGATAAGTTCATTCTTAATAAGTTCAATATGGTCGAAGTTTCTTGTTTCAAGCAATATTCTCAAGAAACAACCGTTGATTTCTGAATTTTCTGATGCTCTTTCGTGGTGAATAGAAATAACATTACCACCTAAATCGGCAATAATATTTGAAACACCCTTAAGCTGACCCGGTTTGTCAACAAGTTCGATTGTAAGTGAATATGTACGACCTGATGTTAAAAGACCACGCTTGATAACTCGTGAAAGAATTGTAACGTCAATATTACCACCTGATACAAGGCAAACAACCTTTTTACCCTTAACAGGAACTTTGTTAAACATTACTGCAGCAACAGCAACAGCACCAGCACCCTCTGTAACAAGCTTCTGCTGTTCAATAAGTGTAAGGATTGCAGTTGCAATTTCGTCATCAGAAACTGTTACAACCTCATCAACAAACTTCTTCACATATTCAAATGTGTTTGCACCAGGTTCTTTAACTGCGATACCATCGGCAATAGTTGAAACATTTTCAAGACGTTCAATTTTATTATCCTTGATAGAATTATACATACTTGGTGCACCTTTTGCCTGAACACCATAAACCTTAACGTTAGGATTAAGTGCCTTAATTGCAAATGAAACACCGCTGATAAGTCCGCCGCCACCGATTGGAACAACAACTGCATCAGCATCAGCAATCTGGTCAAGAATTTCAAGACCGATTGTACCCTGACCAGCAATAACATCGTCATCGTCAAAAGGATGGACAAATGTATATCCCTTTTCATCTCGGAGCTTCAATGCTCTGTTATAAGCATCGTCATAAACGCCCTCAACAAGGCAGATATCAGCACCATAGCTCTTTGTTGCCTCCACCTTTGAAATAGGAGCACCGTCAGGAAGACAGATAAGTGACTTAATGCCATTCTTTGTAGCAGCAAGAGCCACACCCTGAGCGTGGTTACCAGCTGAACAAGCAATAACACCCTTTGCTTTATCCTCTGCTGAAAGCTGACTGATTTTATATGCAGCACCACGAACCTTGAAAGAACCTGTTACCTGTAAGTTTTCTGTTTTAAGATAAACATCACAGTCAGGATTGATTTTTGGTGCATAAATCATATCTGTTTTACGGATAATGTCCTTTAAAACGAATGATGCGTGATAGATTTTATCAAGTGTTACCATAATATTACTTCTTTCTGAAAAAAGATTAGAGTTATTCTATCACATTAAAGCAAGAAAATGCAATAGGTAAATAAAAAATATATGGCAGGATTTACCCCTGCCATATTCATTACCATTTAATTGTTTCGTTATAATCGTCATAGCCGTAATTGCCTGCTGTGGTTTTAAGAAGTTCAAACAAATCAACCTTTTCGCCATAAGGATTTTTTACGGTAATCTTTTTAAGTATCGGATTGATTCGTTTTAAAAAGCCTATGAATACATCACCTTCAGGTGTACCCTCATTATAGTTCTGATTACCACGGAAGATATTTCTCACAAGAACAGTTGCGAAATCAATAAGCTTAACCTTTTTAATGCTCTTGTCACATTTAATGAAAAGAAGCTTTGCCAATGTACCAAGCTTAACTGAACAAAGAAGCTTCCCTACCATACGAAGTGCAAACACAAGGCCTTTGCTTTCTTTGATATGGAACTTTCTCATTGCTCGTGTGGTATCGTCACGCAAGTCAAGAAGAATATTTCTAATCATTGCATCAAATACTGATGTGAGATATTCCTTACAAGTCATACCCTTTGTATCATACTCAAAATCAGGTGTTGGAAT
>JAZOWH010000098.1:0-5060 GCA_045659165.1 Candidatus Fimenecus sp.
ACGATCCGACTTCTCTTCAATTTCCTCTTTCTGAATTGTAGTTGTTGTGTCGTCTGTTGTTGCGAGGAAAATGACAACCTGTTTTTCAATTCGTCCCTGAATAGAGTATTCAGAACGGAAACGGAAATCAGGAAGAAAACGAATTCTGATACCTGTTTCTTCCAAAACTTCACGATAGGCTGTTTCCTTTTCATTTTCACCACGTTCAATGTGACCTTTAGGGAATCCCCAGTTAGCACTTCTTTTATTTTTGATAAGAAGGAATCTTGTTTCACCGTTGATAATACGATAAACAATAGCACCACATGAACTTTCATAAAGACAACTTATATCATAAGTGCCTTGCTTTTCTGCAAATTCAATTGCATCCTCAATCTGGTGAACGATAAAGCGCTTGCTTTTTGGAGCAACAACTAAAACAACTCCACCTAAATCTTTTCTTTTAATAACTGCGATGACACGTCCTTCAAAAACACGGACTCTGTGTGTCACACCCATAATATATGCACCTTTGACTGGAGAAAGTGCATCAATTCCACTTTCAACGTTACCAAAATTAAGGTTATAAGAAATATTTTTTTCTCTGTCAAAGAAGTGCATAGGTTTGGTAACACGTACCCTTACATACTTACCTAACATATGTTTCTACTCCCGAAAACGTCAACGAAATCGTCAACTAAACTAAAACTGTTTATTATTATACAGAGGTTTTTTCAATCTTGCAAGTATAACATAACTAAATATCGCAAATTCCTTTATTTTTTTTTGAAAAATATTGTGATTTTTCTTATTTTGTAGTAGAATATATAGTAATATTATCGAAAATAAGGAGTGCCACAAATGGCGGTCAATCGTTTCAATAACACTGACAGTGAATTTGAAGATATTTTCAGTAACAATAGTCATTCCAAAAAATTTGAAGATGTTTTCAGCACATCAGGTAACATTGATGAGTTTGAAGATGTTTCTTCATCATCAACAGGAAAAGCTGAAGACCTTTTTACTGAACAGATATATGAACACTATCAGGTTAAATATAATAGTGCTGTGGAAAATCGTCGTCGTCAGGAATTTCAGTATAACGATATAAATGATGTTTATGGTGATTTAGCCGAGCAAACAAAAACAAAGAAAAAGAAGAAAAAGAAAAAAAGACATCCTGTAAGAAATACAATCATAGTTATTCTTTGTATTGCGTTGTGTCTTGGTGGCTTTGGTTATCAAAGAATTGATAAGCTTTTGTCATCGTTTCAGGATGAAGAGCCATTAAAAGAAAATGCTTTTGTAAATGCTGCTGACCTTACACAGTATCCTGACCAGATTAATGTTCTGTTGATTGGTGTTGATGCTCGTGAAAACGAGGAAGCATCCCGTTCAGATACAATGATGCTTGTGACTCTTGATAAAAAGAACAAGCAGATTAAACTTACATCATTCCTTCGTGACTCTCTTGTTAAAATTGCAGGAACAAATTCGTGGAATAAACTTAATTCAGCATATTTTCAGGGTGGAATCCAGACGCTTTCTGATACTCTTGAAATGAATTTTAAAGTTGATATTCAATATTATGCTATTGTTGACTTTGAAATTTTCAAAACAATTGTTGACGAACTCGGTGGAATCAACGTTGATGTCACTCAAAGAGAAAGCTATTACACATACCATTCAGGTTTTGTTAATGTGCCTGTGCGAATTGAAGCAGGTGAAGATGTTCTTCTTAATGGTGAACAGGCTTTGTGGTACAGCCGAATAAGATATCTTGATTCTGACTTTAAGCGTACTGAAAGACAGCGTAAGGTTATTAAGGCTATTGTGGATAAGGCAGCGACAATGAGTTTGCCTAAACTTTATTCACTTGCTGAGGCTATTGTTCCACTTGTAAAAACAAATATGTCAACAAACCAGATTCTCAGTCTTGGAATTGCTGCATTTAAGAATAAGATGTACGAATATCCGATTGTTCAGCATTCAATTCCTGCCGATGGCACTTGGTACGATAAGAATGTGGCTGGTGTTGGTTCAAGTCTTGTGATGAATATGGAACAGAATCAGTCGCTTCTTCACTATTTCCTTCAGGAACCACAGGTAATACCTGAAGAAAAGACTACAACAAATTAGGCATTTGTCGACGGAGGTAATTATTATGAAAAAAGCAAAGATGTCACTTGTGTCTGAATTTACAAGTGCAAAAATTGATGATAGAATTTATGGCTCATTTATTGAGCATTTAGGTCGTGCAGTTTATGGCGGTATTTATGAGCCTGACCATCCTACTGCTGACGAAAATGGTTTCCGTCAGGATGTTATTGAAAAGGTAAAGAAACTCAATGTTCCTATTGTTCGTTATCCTGGTGGTAACTTCGTTTCTGGATATAACTGGGAAGATGGTGTAGGGCCAAAGGAACTTCGTCCTAAGAAGCTTGAACTTGCCTGGGGTGTAACTGAACCTAATCTTTTCGGTACAAACGAGTTTGCAACATGGTGTAAAAAAGCAAACACAGAACCTATGATGGCTGTAAATCTTGGTCTTCGTGGTCCTGAAGAAGCAAGAAACCTTGTTGAATATTGCAACCATAAGAGTGGTAGCTATTGGAGTGACCTTCGTCGTTCACATGGTTATGAAGACCCACACAACATTAAACTCTGGTGTCTTGGTAACGAGATGGATGGTGACTGGCAGATTGGTCACAAAACTGCTTATGAATACGGCAGAACAGCTGCAGAGGCTGCAAAGGTTATGAAATGGACAGACAATTCTATTGAAACTGTTCTTTGTGGTAGTGCAAGCAGAGATATGCCTACATTCGGTGAGTGGGAAGCAACAACTCTTGATTTGGCTTATGACAAGGTTGATTATCTTTCACTTCACATTTATTTTGATAACCGTTCAGATGACACACCTTCATTCCTTGCAAAGAGTATGAAAATGGATGAATTTATCAAATCTGTTGTTTGTATCTGCGACTACATAAAAGCAAAGAAACGCTCAAAGCATACAGTTAACCTTTCATTTGATGAATGGAATGTATGGTATCATTCAAATGGTGATTATGTTGAAAGATGGAGCACTGCACCTCATCAGCTTGAAGATATCTATAACTTTGAAGATGCGCTTTTAGTTGCACTTATGCTTATGACACTTCTCAAGAATGCTGACAGAGTAAAAATCGGTTGTCTTGCACAGCTCGTGAATGTTATTGCACCTATTATGACTGAAAACGGTGGTGCTTGTTGGGAACAGACAATTTTCTATCCATTTATGCACCTTTCAAATTATGGCCGTGGATATACTCTTGATTCAAGAGTGGTATCTCCAAAGCACGATACAAAGGAATTTACTGATGTTCCTGATGTTGAATCAATCGCAACAATAAGTGAGGATAAAGAAAGCCTTACAATTTTTGCTGTTAACAGAAATATGGACGAAATTGTTCTTTTCGATGTTTCACTCCTTGACTTTGAAAACTTTGAGGTAATTGACCAAATCGAAATGAGTGGATTTGATATTAAGGCTGAAAACAGCGCTATTGCAACTCCTGTTAAACCATTCAGGGTTCAGACTTCACAGTTTGATGGTAAAAATCTTACTGTTGACCTTAAACCACTTTCATGGAATGTAATTAGACTTGCAAAAAGAAAATAATTGTTGTACAATATTAAAAGATTTTAAATAAATACGAAAGAGTGATTATATGGCTTCAAAGTGTCCTGAATGTGGACATACTCTTAAATTCTGGAATGTTAAGGCTGAATGCCCAAAATGTGGTATTAACCTTGCTAACCATCAGTGGGAAAAAAGACTTAATGATGATGCTGATTTTGCAGAAACTGCTTTTGCGAAATTCCACTATAAACTTCAGAATTTCAAATCTTCTGTTGTTGGTTCAAAACTTCGTATAGCTCGTCTTGTTCTTACATTTGCACCACTTATTGCACTTGTTCTTCCACTTTACAGTTTTACACTTAACCTTCCATTCAATAATAGTGAAAAATCAATTTCATTTTTGACATTTATTCTTGATTATCTTCTTAAAACAGATATCGGAAGTGTGCTTAAACTTATGGGTGGCGAAGTTTTAGGAACAGCAGCAACAATGGTTGTTGTTGCTTGTGTGCTTATGCTTCTTGCAGTTGTATTTGGTGTTCTTAATTTCTTTGTATTACTTATTGCAGGTATCAAGATGAAATACGTTTTCAACATTGTTCTTAATGTTCTTGCTACTGCTTGTTGGGCAGTTTCTGCTGTGTTCTTCGCACAGTTCACAACTGCTTGTGAAACACTCGGTGGTGGAATCGTTACAGAATGTAGTCTTGGATTCGGCTTTATTGTTGGTTGTGTTCTTTTCCTTGTGAATGTTGCAATGAACGTTGTTGTTGGTAAAGGACTCAAAAAACAGCTTAACGAACAGCCATCATTGGACGAGTTTGTTGCTAACGAAATTGCTGAACTCAGAAAGCAATCATAAAATCATTTCATAAAATAATTTGTCCCTCTCATAGGCTTTATGGGAGGGATTTTTTATGTTGTATAAAACTATTTCAGGACGAAAGATTATGACATTTCTTTCTGTGATGTTAGCAATTACGGTAATGTCGGGACTTCTGGCAGGTCAGTATGTTTCGTCTGCATCTGCGACTAAAAAATTGCCGATATATTCTGTACAGACAGACAAAAAGCAGGTGGCAATTACATTTGATGCAGCGTGGACTAATCAGGATACAGACCAACTTATTAAAATACTAAAAAAGCATAATGCAATCGCAACATTTTTTATTGTGGGGGATTGGGCAGACAGATTTCCTGAAAGTGTAAAAGCATTTTATAATGCAGGTCACACAATAGCCAATCATTCCGATACTCACAAAGCATTTTCAAAATGTTCAAGGGAAGAAATAAGAACGGAAATTGCAAACTGCACCGAAAAACTTGAGAATATTACTGGTGAAAAAATCACCTTGGTACGAGCACCGTCAGGGGATTATACACGAGAAAGTTTAGAGGTTGCTGAGTCCCTTGGAATGTACACTATTCAATGGAATTGCGACAGCCTTGATTATAC
>JAZOWH010000099.1:0-2920 GCA_045659165.1 Candidatus Fimenecus sp.
CTGCGCCTGCATCACCCTGGACAGTAACTTTACCCTTGTTGTATGCTTCAATCGGGTCAAGCTTACCATCAACAAGCTTCATAAGGTTTGTTGGGTTAACAGTTACAATAGCATGTCTGTCATAGTATTCATAAGGCTCAACATTAACGTTGTGGTCCTTAACTTCAATGTAGAAAATACCATTTGTATTTTTGCCTTCAAGGTTAATCTGTAAAGCAACAACGCCGTCAACAGAAGAAGCATCTGCATCCTGGAACTTTGCTTTAACCTTTGCTACAACCTGTTCGTATGTCATGGTTTTCACTCCTTACCTTTAATTTTTCTGTATTTTATCATAAATGAAATTTCAATGCAAATTTTACAGTTTCCATATTTTATGTAAAATAACCTGAAATGCAGGTCGTAAATGGAAGAAATATCATTTTTCTTTAACGATTTTATATAAAATTTATCTTGATTTTTCTTCTTGAATAGTAATATATACAAAAATAAAAAAATTAAATTTTTTAAAGATTTTTAATGACAAAAAAGCAGTTTTGTAGTATAATCTAACTATTAATATGCAGAAGTATGCAGTTTGGAGGATTATGTTATGGCATTGGTTAGAAAAGAGGCTTATTTCAACTCATCAAACGGACAAAATAAAATCAGAACATATATCTGGGAAGATGATGAATTAACTCCTGTTGGTATCGTTCAACTTGCTCATGGTATGGCTGAACACATTGAAAGATATGACGAGTTTGCTCGTTTCCTTGCTGCAAATGGCTTTGTAGTATGTGGTAACGACCATTTGGGACACGGTAAGAGTATTGACGACCGTTATCAGATTGGTTATATGGGTGACTATAATGGTGACAAGCGTCTTGTTGATGATATGCATATTCTCACAAAAATCATGAAAAAGAGAAATCCTGATATTCCATATTTCCTTTTTGGTCATTCAATGGGTTCATTCTGTGCAAGAATTTATTCAGTTCATTTCGGATATGAACTTGACGGTGTAATCCTTTGCGGTACAGGGGATATGCCTGATATCATCAATGCAGGTGTTGACCTTATTGATATGCTCGTAAGCAAATACGGCCTTATGAGAAGAGTTGACAAAATTGCAGAAATTATGAACAAAGGTTTCTCAATGCTTGGAACTGATAAGGAAAGTTCTCTTGCATGGCTTTCAGAAAATGCAGAAAACAGACTCAGATATTCAAACGATGAATTCTGCGGATTTACATATACTCTCGCAGGTTATCGTGATATATATAACATTATGCGTGAAGCTTGTGACTCTGACTGGGCTTTGAGAATGCCAAAGGATTTACCTGTTATGATTATCTCAGGTGCTAACGACCCTGTTGGTATGAATGGCAAAGGTGTTTTAGCAGTTGCTGATAGCCTTGTTTCAGCGGGAATCGAACCTACAACAATTCTTTATCCAGGAATGAGACACGAAATCCTTAATGAAACTGACAGAGATGTTGTATACAAAGATGTGGTTTCATTCTTATTATCACTCTATACTAAGGAAGTATAATCTTGACAAATTTTATATCAAACGAACAAATTGAATTACAAAAGAATATTGCAGGTGAAGTAAATGAATTGCTTCTTCACCGTCATGGCACAAGCCCTAAAGCTTTTGTTCACACTTACGGCTGTCAGGGTAATGTGGCTGATAGTGAAAGAATAAAAGGACTTCTTACCTTAATGGGTTACGTTATGACTGAAGACAAAGAAGATGCTGATTTAATTCTTTATAACACCTGTGCAATCCGTGAACATGCAGAAGACAGAGTTTTCGGTAATGTTGGCGCAATCAAGAAACTTAAACAATCAAATCCTAATCTCATCATAGCCCTTTGTGGTTGCATGATGCAGCAGGAACATATTCGTGAAAAACTCTATAAGAGTTATCCTTATGTTGATATTGTTTTCGGTACTCATAATCAATATTTGATACCTGAAATCTTCAAAAAATATCTTACACGAGGTAAAAGAGTTTTCTCTGATATGACAGAAACTAATCCTGTTGCTGAGGGTATTCCTGCAGTCCGTGACAACTCTGCGAAAGCGTGGTTGCCGATTATGTATGGTTGCGATAACTTCTGTACATACTGCGTTGTACCTTATGTGCGTGGCAGAGAAAGAAGCCGTAAACCAGAGGATATTATAAGAGAATTTAAACAGATTGTGGCAGAAGGTTATAAAGACATAACCTTGCTTGGCCAGAATGTTAATTCATATGGAAAAGGTCTTGATGAAGAAATCAATTTTTCAAAACTTATTCGTCAGTTAAACGATGTTCCAGGAGAGTTTACAATCCGATTTATGACTTCTCATCCAAAGGATTGTACAAAAGAGCTCATTGATACAATCGCAGAATGTGAAAAAGCATCAAAGCATATTCATCTCCCTGTGCAGTCGGGTAATAACAGAGTTTTAAAGGAAATGAATCGTCGATATACTCGTGAAAAGTATCTTGAACTCATAAACTATGCAAAGGAAAAAATCGAAGGACTTTCCCTTACAAGTGATATAATCGTTGGTTTCCCTGGCGAGACTTATGAGGAATTCTGTGATACATTGTCACTTGTTAAAGAAGTTGGATATACTTCACTTTTTACATTTATTTTCTCAAGCAGAAAGGGAACAAAGGCTTCCCTCATGGATGACCCTGTACCATATGAAGAAAAAAGCAAATGGTTTAAAGAGCTGTGTGACCTGCAAGAGAGTATTGCAAGTACACATAGTGCAGATATGAAAGGTAAAACCTACCGTGTACTCTGTGAGGGAGACAGCAAAACTCTCGACGGTTATCTGGCAGGTAGAACCGATGGCAATGTTATTATTGAATTTCCATCTGATGATAAAAGTTTAGTCGGTAAATTCTGTCATGTGAAAGTGACAGAACCACTAAGTC
>JAZOWH010000100.1:0-2099 GCA_045659165.1 Candidatus Fimenecus sp.
TGTTACAGTGAGGTGAAACAAATGAAAATTATAAAAAGAACAATTGCATTACTGTTATGCTTTTGTTTGATTTTCCTTTGTTGTTCCTGTGGTGGTAAAAATGACTCTTCCAATGAAAATGTTGAAGAGATAAGTGATAATACAGAAGTTGTAGAAGAGACAGGTAAAACTGGTGACGGAAAAATCGTTTTGCCTTATAACGAAGAAGATGGACTCAATCCTTTCTTTGCGAAGAGTGATGAGAATCTTTATCTTTGCGACCTGATGTATGACTCATTGTATCAGTTGGACAAAACATTTTCTGTGACAGGTGTTATTGCAGAAAGTATTCATGTGCTTGATAATGTTGCAACGGTGCGACTTCGACCAGGTGTATCGTGCAGAGGCTCTTCAGATATAAATGCAGAAGATGTTGTTTATTCTTTCAATATGGCAAAGGCCTCTCACGGATGGTCAAACACATTGAAAAGTGTGATTTCTGCAGAAGCAGTAGGACAATATGCGGTTGATTTTACTCTTGCTTATAAAGACATATATGTTGCAGGTAAACTTGATTTCCCTATCGTAAAAGTAGGTACGGCTGATGTTGTGGATTCTATTCCAACAGGTAGTGGTGATTATTACTATTCAGAGCAGAAACTTGTAAGCATAATGAATAGTGAAAAGAAAATTCGTCTCTCCCCTATTGGCAATAGAGAAAGCTCTGAAAATGCTTTTAATATAGGCGTAACCGATGTGTTTTTCAGTAACCTTTCAAACTGCGACTACAAGGTCATGGCGGGAAAGACAAAGGACGTTGTTCTGAGTAATATGGTGTACCTTGGGCTTAACAGTGCAAGAGGCGCATTGACAAATTATATCAGAAATGCAATTGCTGCTAAACTCGATAGTGATAAAATTGCCTTATCTGCATATCAGGGACATGGTGTAGGTGCTAAACTTCCTATTATTCCTGAAAGTAGTCTTAGTGATGAGGTTACACAGATTGATACAAAAGGCAATACTGTGTTAGCAAATAACATTATTGACCGTTGTGGTTATACAAGATATTCAGGAAAAGCAAAGACAAATGGTGCATATACTCTTTCTCTTTCTTTAATTGTCAACAAAAATAACAAATTCAGAGTTGCTGCGGCATATAGTATTGCAGACTCTTTGGCTGAGTGTGGATTTTTGATTAAAGTTCAGAGTATTCCTTTTAGTGAATATAAACAGCGTATAGAATCAGGAAACTATGATATGTATGTTGGTGAGATAAAACTTGACGGAACTATGGATATAGGACAATTTTTTAGTGATAACAGTCCTTTCAGTTCAGGAATCGCAACATCAGGTCTTGTGGCAAAAGAATATTACAGATATCGTGCAGGAGAAATTACACCTGCTGAGTATTATGATTTATTTGCAGAGTATTATCCATTTATTCCTCTTCTTTTCAGGACAGGTTATGTGTCAACATCAGATGATGTTGAATTAAAGTTAAAACAGATGCCATTCAGTTTATATAATGGAATATAAGGTGAAATTATGAAGTTCTCCGATGATATTAAGTACATCAAAGGTATCGGCGAATCCCGTGCAGCGGCGTTTCGTTCTGTTGGTGTGTCTAATGTCGGGGAACTTTTGCGTTTTTATCCTCGTGCTTATGAAGACTGGAGTAAAATTGTTCCAATATCACAATGTGTTATCGGAGAAAATGTATGTATAAAAGGCGTTGTGATGTTTCCTGTTAAAAATGAGCGTGTGCGAGGTGGAATGCTTATTGCAAAAGCAACAGTGACAGATGGCGAATCTGTTGTTGCTATTACATTTTTCAACAACAAGTATATTGATAAAATGCTTAAAAGTGGAGAAGAATACCTTTTCTTTGGCAAAATAACTCTTGGTAAATATTCTGCTCGTGAAATGATTTCACCAATGTTTATGAAAACTACGCAGAGCGTAGATATTAAGCCGATATATCCACAAAGCAAAAATATTACTTCAAAAATGGTTCAGTCAGCGGTAAAGAATGCCCTTGATTCAATTGACACAATACCAGAATATCTTCCTGAAAATATCATTGAAAGATATGACCTTGTTTCTCTTGATACAGCAAT
>JAZOWH010000101.1:0-2436 GCA_045659165.1 Candidatus Fimenecus sp.
ACTGCTGACCAGAATCTTATTTCAGCAGGACTCCAGCGCCTTGCATTCGGCTCTGTAACGGATGCTGTGAAGCTCATCCTTTCCACAAGTGACAACAGTTCCCCCGACATTGATTCTCTTGACCTTTTTAATGTGTCAGAAATCAAGTTCACAAGTGGTAAAGGTATGGAAATCAAATTCTTTGACAGACTCAAAGCACTTGAAAAGCTCAGTGACCTTTCTTGCGACAACGACAATGAAGGTATGGTGTCTTTTTATCAGGCAATTGAAAAAAGCACGATGAAAGCTTACGGAGATGACGAGTAATGGCACAAATTAATTTCCAGAAGTTTTCAAAAAAGCAACTGACTGTGCTTAACTGGTGGTGCAACTCCAGTCCCTTTCATTCTTATGATGCCATTATCTGCGACGGTGCTGTGAGAAGTGGTAAAACCATATGTATGTCAATTTCATTCATTTTGTGGAGTTTCTCCTGTTTTTCTGACTCGTCCTTTGCAATCTGTGGCAAGACAATTTCGTCACTTAAAAGAAGCGTTATAACGCCTTTGATTCCCATTCTTCTAAGCCTTGGATTTTCGGTGACCGAAAAGAAAAGTCAGAACATAATTGAAATAGGAAAAGGCAAAAGAGTCAACAGATACTACCTTTTTGGTGGTCGTGACGAATCATCTGCATCCCTTATTCAAGGTATGACACTCTGTGGTGTACTCCTTGACGAGGTTGCCCTTATGCCTCGTTCATTCGTTGAACAGGCACTTGCACGATGTTCCGTAAACGGCTCACGATTCTGGTTTAACTGTAACCCTGAAAACCCTCGTCATTGGTTTTATACAGAGTGGATTAAGAAACCAAAAGAGAAAAACTGCCTTTATCTTCATTTCCTTATGAAAGACAATCCGTCACTTTCACAAAAAATCATAAAAAGATACGAATCACTTTATTCAGGTGCTTTTTATGAACGATTTGTCCTTGGAAAATGGGTTGCCGTTGACGGTCTTGTCTATCCTTTTTTCAATGAAAAGGAGCATATTGCAAAGACAGTTCCCGAAAATTGCAGTCAGTATTACATCTCCTGCGACTACGGAACTGTGAACCCTGCATCATTCGGACTTTGGGGACTTAATAACGGTGTCTGGTACAGATTAAGGGAATTTTATCACGATTCCAAAGCGAAAGGCTTTCAGATGACAGACAAAGAATATTACGACCAGTTAGTCCACCTTGCAGACAACAAACACATTGATGCAGTAATAGTTGACCCGTCGGCAGCATCCTTTATGGAATGTATCCGTCGAGAAGGCAAGTTCCGTGTTATACCTGCAAAAAACAATGTGTCCGATGGTATCCGACAAGTGTCAGAGAAGCTTAAAACAAAAAAAATTCTTATTGGCAGTTCCTGTGATGACTCTATTCGTGAGTTTTCAATGTACCGCTGGGACTGTAACAGTGTGAAAGACACACCAAGAAAAGAGTATGACCACGCTATGGACGATATACGCTATTTCGTGGCAACTGCTCTTGACCATACGGACAGTTCATTCTTCGCATTGTCCGTAGAAAGAACTTAATTCAAATCTTAAGGAAGGAGGTTTTTATTTGTCAATACTCGACAAATTAGGCAAGAAAAAAGTCTGTGTTACAGCACCGCAGACAACTGTTTCAAATCCTTTTGATAACATTTGTAACCGTTATCCATCAATGATAAGTCAGCCTGAGCTTTACCGTAATCTTCGTGATGCAGTACCGATTATTGATACTGCGATTTATAAGCTTGTGCGACTTACAGGTGGTTTTTCTGTAAAGACAAAAAACGGTAACAATCAACAAGACCTTGAAAATTTTGTAAACACCATCAACGTGAACGGTACGGGTATAGGACTTCAGCAATTTATCGACATCTATTTCGAGCAGTTGCTCACCTATGGCACTTCTCTTGGTGAAATCATCACCGACGGAAACGGAATTCATTCACTTTACAATGTGCCTATTCACAGTATCTGCCTTAAACGAAACCCAAAGGTGTTCAATGAAATTCTCGTATGTAATCCTGACAGCGCCAATGGTACACCCATTAAATTTCAGGAACTTGCAATTTTTTCAACGCTTAATCCCGATGCAGGAAGCATTATGGGCAACTCTATTTTAAAAGGTCTGCCTTTTGTTTCTTCAATTCTTCTCAAAATCTATAATTCCATTGGGCAAAATTGGGACCGAGCAGGAAATATCCGTTATGCTGTCACATATAATCCCGGCTCAGATATGCTTGACCGTGCCTATGCAAAGGAAAGAGCAACACAGATTGCAACCGAATGGGCAAATGCTATGAATGGAAGCTCCGTCAAGGATTTTGTGGCTGTTGGTGATGTGCAGATTAAGGTTATCGGTGCTGATAATCAGATTCTTGACAGCGAAATCCCCGTTAAACAACTGCTTGAA
>JAZOWH010000102.1:0-5587 GCA_045659165.1 Candidatus Fimenecus sp.
ACAGCGTAATGCTTTTGGAACAAACAAAATAATTTGAGGTATAAAAATGATAAATACACATGATATACTTGAAACTATAAATATGATTCAGGATGAAAATCTTGATATCAGAACAATCACAATGGGCATTTCTCTTCTTGATTGCTGCACAGGTGATGCAAAAACAACATGCGACAAGATTTATGAGAAAATGACACGAAAAGCAGAAAAGCTTGTAAAAACTGGTGAAGATATTGAAAAAGAATATGGTATCCCAATTATCAACAAGCGTATTTCTGTTACACCAATTTCAATGGTACTCGCCTCAGGTAAAGGTGACCCTGTTTTATATGCAAAAACACTTGAACGTGTTGCAAATACAGTAGGTGTTAACTTTATTGGCGGTTATTCAGCACTTGTACAGAAAGGTTTTGCTGCTGGTGACGAAGCACTTATCCGTAGTATTCCTGAAGCACTTGATGTTACTGAGCATATATGTTCATCTGTTAATATCGGTTCAACAAAAGCAGGTATCAATATGGATGCCGTTAAACTTATGGGACAAATCATCAAGGAATCTGCTGAAGTTACTGCAAACAAAGGTTGTATAGGTCCTGCAAAACTTGTTGTATTCTGTAATGCTCCTGAAGATAACCCATTTATGGCAGGTGCGTTCCATGGTGTTGGTGAACCTGACTGTGTTATCAATGTTGGTGTATCAGGTCCTGGTGTTGTTCGTTCAGCAATTTCGAAAATTCCTGATGCAAATATCACAGAGGTCGCAGATATGGTTAAACGTACTGCATTTAAAATTACAAGAATGGGGCAGCTCGTTGCTTGTGAGGCATCTAAACGACTTGGAGTTCCATTCGGTATTGTTGACCTTTCCCTTGCACCTACACCTGCAATCGGTGACTCAGTTGCATATATTCTTGAAGAAATGGGTCTTGAACAATGTGGTGCTCATGGTACAACAGCATGTCTTGCACTTCTTAATGATGCTGTAAAAAAAGGTGGCGTTATGGCGTCATCACATGTTGGTGGGCTTTCAGGTGCATTTATTCCTGTTTCTGAAGATGCTGGTATGATTGCAGCAGCAACAAGCGGTGCATTGACAATCGAAAAGCTTGAGGCAATGACTTGTGTTTGCTCTGTCGGTCTTGATATGATTATTGTACCCGGTGACACAACAGCAGAAGTGCTTTCAGGTATTATTGCTGACGAAGCTGCAATCGGTATGGTTAACTCAAAGACAACAGCTGTAAGACTTATTCCTGCTATTGGTAAAAATATTGGAGATACACTTAATTTTGGTGGACTTTTAGGATATGGTCCTGTTATGAAATTAAACACAGCGTCCCCTGCTAAATTTATTAACCGCGGTGGAAGAATCCCAGCACCATTACAGAGTTTAAAAAACTAAAATTTTATATTTTATAAAAATTTCAGGGTAGAGTTTTTACACTCTACCCTTTTTTCGTCAGGATGCGTTTTTAAGTTTCTCTATATTTATCTTCTCCTGACTGTTGGAGGTTTCTAACATTCTTTCTGCAAATATTGCATAGCCTTGTTTCGGGTTATTTACGAAAACATGTGTTACTGCTCCCACAAGTTTTCCGTTCTGAATTATCGGACTTCCACTCATACCCTGTACTATTCCACCTGTTATTCCAAGAAGTTTTTCATCAGTTACTTTTATTATCATATCTTTGTTTACAGATGATGAATTCGAATATATCTTAGTTATTTCAATATCGTAATATTCTGGTTTTGAATCGGTAACTGTACATCTAATTTGTGCTTTTCCCTCTTTGATTTCCTGTTTTACTGCTACAGGAAGTTCTTCTGTTCTATCTGTTATTGAGTATCCATAAATTCCTGTTTCATCATTCAAGCACAACATTCCATTATTTTGGCCTGTCATTTTACCACATAATTCACCGACATTTCCAAAACTACTTTTACTAAGACTAGTTAATATTACATCTGCCATTACACCTGTTTTAATCGGCATTATTTCATTTGTATCAATATCATAAATGGGATGTCCAAGTCCTGCAAACGAATGATTGGACTTATTATAAAATGTTACGGTACCAAGTCCCGCAGTACTGTCTCGTACCCATAGACCTGCTTTATAATCTCCACTATCTTTTTCTCTGACTGTTTTAAATAATAAGTTAATCTTCTTGTTTTTTCTTAACACTATAATTTCGATTTCATCGCCTTTGCTTTCCTGTAAAATCATTGAAAAATGAGATGAAGATTTAATTTCCGTACCATTTACAGATTTCACTATATCACCAATTTTCAAATCCGCCATCTTACCAGGACACACGAAACCTGATTCTGTTTCAACTTCTTCAAAATCTACAATAATTACCCCATCTGTATAAAGTTTAATTCCAAATAATTCACCACCGGGCACAACATATTGCCTTTTTGAATTAGTTATTATTGTGTCCTTTACGGGAATAATATTTAAAAACATTATTTCCGTTGGTTTGTGTGTTGTCTTAACCGTATCAAGTACAACACCTGCTTCTTTTTCCGAATCAAAACTATATAAATCGACACCTAAAACATTGGGAATATTATAATTTTCATTATCAATTATTGTGATTTTATCGGGAATTGTTCTATTATCTAAAAACATTATTGTATATATAAAAACACAAAAAACTCTACACAAAATAGATATAAATTTTAAAAAACTATGCAAATTATCACCTCCGTACGACCTTGAGCCGCAATAATAATTTGCCTGTTTTTTAGAAAATTATCTAAGGTAAAAAAAGAGCCTTACGGCGAATTTTCACTAAAAATGAAATAACCGTAAGGCTTTTAATTATTTAAGTAAATTGCAGATTTTTTCAACAGTTTCTTCCACATTCGAATCATTTAAATCAAGAACAAAATCCGCATATTTTTCGTATAAAGGATATCTTTGATTAAATATGTCATCAATTGTCTGTGATTTATCAGCTGCAACACCACGTGTACTTATATTATCAAGTCTGTTTTTGATTTCAGCAAGAGACACATTAAGGAAGAAAATTTTACCATTTTCTTTCAAATGTTTCATTGATTCTTCTCTGAAAACAACACTACCGCCTGTAGCAACAACCGAATTTTCACATTCCATAGATTTAACTGCCAGGGCTTCGCAGTCAAGAAATTTTTCAATTCCATCACTGTCAATT
This sequence comes from Candidatus Fimenecus sp., assembly GCA_045659165.1. Classification (GTDB taxonomy): domain Bacteria; phylum Bacillota; class Clostridia; order Oscillospirales; family Acutalibacteraceae; genus Fimenecus. The sequence continues at coordinate 3,183 of JAZOWH010000102.1, forward strand.
ATTTCCTGTAACAGTCTTTTTTCACGCTGTTGAATAATCAAATCTGTATCAATAAATCCGATACCAAGAGTTTTTGCAAGTATAACACCGACTGTGCTTTTGCCACAACCAGGCATACCAATGAGAACGATATTTGACATAACTTAGATTGAAATTTCGTGAGCAATCTTATACATATTAAGGTCAAGTGACTTCTTCATATTAAGTGCTTCGAAAATATCATAGTCAACAATTTCATCGTGCTGCATTGCGATAACTCTGTTACCGATGCCTTCCTTAAGAAGTTCAACAGCCTTGTGACCCATAAGAGATGCTGTTACTCTGTCACGTACTGTTGGATGACCACCACGCTGAACGTGACCAAGAATTGTTGCACGAGTTTCAACGCCTGTTTCGTTTTCAATTCTCTTTGCCATTTCTTCAACGCCACCGATACCCTCAGCAACGATAATGATGAAATGCTTTTTGCCTGTAAGCTGAGTTCTCTTCATTCTGTCGATAACATCTCGCTGGAAATCATATTCAACTTCAGGAATAAGAATTGATGTTGCACCACAAGCGATACCAGCATTAAGTGCGATATAACCTGCACGTCTTCCCATAACTTCAACAACTGTACAACGGTCATGTGATTCAGATGTATCACGAAGTCTGTCAACCATTTCAAGAACAGTATTGAGAGATGTGTCATAACCGATTGTATAGTCACTACATGCAATATCGTTATCGATTGTACCAGGAACACCTACACAAGGAAGTCCACGGAGAGACAAGTCACGAGCGCCTCTGAATGAGCCGTCGCCACCAATAACAACAACACCATCAAGTCCAACATCCTTAGCAACAGTAAGTGCTTTCTGAAGTCCTTCTTCAGTCTTGAATTCTGGACTTCTTGCAGAATAGAGGAATGTACCACCACGGTTAATAATGTTTGATACTGAACGAAGATTCATCTCGTACATATCACCATACATGAGACCATTATAACCTCTTCTGATACCCATTACTCGCATACCATTTTCACATGCTGTACGAACAACTGAACGAATAGCGGCATTCATGCCCGGTGCGTCGCCACCACTTGTAAGAACACCTATAGTTTTCATTTTATCACCCTTTATTAGTAATTGCTAAATTTATCCACATTTGGGTACTATAATAACATAAGAAATTGTAAAAAGCAAGTAATATGTCATTTATATTTGTAATATGACGTTTTGCTCCCCTGCAATTTCTCTTAAATTATATAAAAGATTGTCATCAACAGTTACTTTTTTACATGGAAAATACTTTTTGCTGTTTGCAAAATAAAAATACATTGGAATATCCCCTTGCTTTGCGTTGGAAATAATCTCATTACATCTAACATAAATTAAAGATGTTTCGTTTTCAACTCTGATGAAAAGTCCAATTTTTTTATTCTGATTACTTTTTATATTTTCTGCGGTTTCTGCAAAATCAAGAATTACTTTAGGACTTTCTTCCTCTTTTACAGAAAGCCTACCGCCAAGCATAAGAACATTTCCGTTATATAATATGTTGGAATATTTCGAAAAAAGTTTAGGGAAAACAATAATTTCAATAGAACCATGAACATCTTCTAAAGTGACAAAGGCCATTGTGTCACCTGATTTAGTCTGTTTTCTTGTTATACCATTTATTATACCCATAATTTTTACAGAAAAAGAATCTACATATTTTGAATTATAATCGTTATCAGCGTTAAGAATATCACCGATTGTATCACATTTCATTTTTTTAGCCAAATCTTCATACTGTTCCATAGGATGAGCAGAAATATAAAGGCCTGTTGTTTCTTTTTCCATCATAAGTTTTGTGTGTGACGGAAATTCTTCCATTTTTTTCATAACAAATTCAGAAGATGAACTGTCATTGCTCATAAGGTCAAAAAATCCGATTTGACCTTCAATATTTCTTCTTCGTGAACTGTCAAGGTCATCAATAACATACGGAAGATTCATAAGCATTTCCTGGCGATTACTACCGAGTCCGTCAAGAGCACCACTTTTTATAAGACCTTCCACCGCACGACGATTAAAGCCTTTTCCATGAACACGTTTACAGAATGAATAGAATGATGTGAATTTACCATTCAATCTTCTTTCATTAATTATTGTGTCTATAAAATCATGACCAAGATTTTTAATTGCAAGAAGACCGAACATAATTGTCTTCTTGTCCCCCTCACCTACTGTAAATGTTTTATTACTTACATTAACATTTGGTGGAAGAATATCAATGCCATTCTTTTTACAAGCATCAATATAGTCTGATATCTTTGTTGAATTATCAAGAACACTTGTAAGAAGTGATGCCATAAATTCACAAGGATAATAACATTTAAGATATGCTGTTCTATATGCAACAACTGCATAACACGCTGC
>JAZOWH010000103.1:0-25042 GCA_045659165.1 Candidatus Fimenecus sp.
CAACATTCCCTTTTTCATCTTTAATCTCATAAAGAATATTAGCTGAAAAATCAGGAGCAAGGTGTTGAAATGGAACTGCATTATTTGCGTCATATTTTATACCATATTTCACATATTCCAAATAAGCTTCGTTTATTCTATGTTCATAGTTAAACAAGTATTTTTCAAGAAACGCATTTTTATATGCTACCTGTTCTTTTGCCGATGACACAAAAGCTTCTGAACCAATTCCAAAAACAATACAAGCACCTGACAGCAGTAATGTAGTCATTGATACTGCAAAGAGAATAATTGCTATACATTTTACAACAAAATTATTTTTCATCATCTGACACCTCTTTCGATTTTGTAGCCTTGCCCCCATACGACTTTTAAATAGCGTGGTTCAGCAGGGTTTATTTCGATTTTTTCACGGAGATGTCTTATATGCACCGCAACTGTGCTTTCTGCACCGTATGGGCTGTCTTTCCAGACTTTCAAGTATATTTCACGCGGTGAAAATACTTTTCCCGGATTTTTCATAAGCAAATGCAGAATATCATATTCTGTCGGTGTCAATGAAACTAATTCACCGTCAACTGTTACCTTTTTGGCTGTATCATCAATTTCAATTCCACCTATACAGATGTTTTGTTCGTTGATTTTGCCACCACCAAGCATCATATAACGACGAAGCTGTGATTTGACTCTTGCCATAAGCTCAACAGGGTTAAAAGGTTTTGTTACATAATCATCAGCACCGATATTAAGACCTAGTATTTTATCGGTGTCCTCACCTTTTGCTGTCAGCAGAATTACAGGTATATTGCTATCTTCACGAATTTTTACCATTGCAGATATACCATCCATAATGGGCATCATAATATCCATAATTATAAGGTGAATTTCTTCCGAAGTTACCTTTTCAACAGCTTCTTCACCATTATACGCAAGAATAGTATTATACCCCTCTGATTTAAGGTAAATGTCAAGAGCGTTGACAATGTCTTTTTCATCATCACAAACAAGAATATTATACATATTTTCAACCTCCACAGGTATTATATCGAGAATAAGTTTAAGATAAAAGAAAGAGATTTATTAAGAATTTATTAAGATAAAAAAAACGGCAGAGAATCCCTCCACCGTATAAATGTATTATAATAATTCAACCTTTAATTCTGCGTCATTGTATTTATAGAATTTTCTGTCATCGAGTGCCCAAAGGCGATTTGTGAACTCACCTTTTTCAATTCCGCTGACTGCTTCCATAATTTCATAAACCTTTGCATCCATTGAGTCAAGCTGTGAAAGAAGTTCAGCCTCAAGGAACAATGGTCTTACCGCTGCACCAAATTCAGGTTCACCATGATGAGAAATAATCATATGCTGTAAAAGCATTGACTTTTCCTTATCAATCGAAAGCTTTTGTCCTGCTTCCTTAACCATCATTGCACCCATTACAAGGTGTCCTATAAGGTTACCTTCGACAGTATATCCTGATGCTATACCTGTTTCCTTAACATCAAATTCAACTGTTTTTGCAATATCGTGAAGAATTGCACCTGAAATCAACAATTCACGATTTACAAAAGGATAAACCTTACAGATACTCTCACAAAGCTTTACGATTGATGCTGTATGCATTAAAAGTCCACATCGGATTGCGTGGTGAAGACGGAATGCAGCAGGAAAATAAAGGATTTTTTCTTTATTCTCCTCAAGAAGATATGAAACAATCTTCTTTAAATCTTCGTCATTAAATGCATTCACTAGTGAAAGAAGATGTGAATACATTTCTTCACCTGTATAGTCAGCTGATTTAACGAAATCTGAAACATCAACATTATCGCTTTCAATTACAGGTCGGATTCTTTCAATTCTCAACTGGTCGTGACCGTTATACTGTGAGATTGCACCTCTCACCTTAACGAAACCATCAGCATCGTACTGTCCATGAGATGATTCATTGTAGTCCCACAATTTAGCAAAGATTTCGCCTTCTTTATCTGATAATACAAGGTCAAGATAAAAGTTACCATTTTTAGCCATTTTCTTTTCGCACTGTTTGATGACTGCAAAGCCTTCAACAAGTCCGTTATTACCAATTTCTTTAAAATTCATAATCAATCAAAACACAATTTCGTGTATAACCCTTTCATAATCTTACAATTTAATTATACACGACACGCCCTTTTATTGCAACTGATTTTACCCAAAAAGCATTATTTCCGTATTAGTTTTTGTAATAAAAAGAGAACAGATTAAAAGCGTTGTCAAAATTATAAATGTTAAGCACAAGAGATAACTTTTTAATATTTTTGAGAGTTCTGTCATTAATAATCCTCCAAAAATTCAGAAAGGGATACACCAAAAAGTCTGGCAGAATAAATTGCCTCGTCAAGAGTGTTGGCATCCGTACCGATTTCTACTACTAATGAGCAGGATGTGAGATGCATATTATATCTGCGACTACAAAACAAAAGAGGTCGCACAAGTGTAGGGTTATCATTCTTTATTTTATTCTGTAATTGTACAGCAAAAGCAAGATTCTTTTCCCAGTTTGGAAAATCAATAACATTTCCATCTTCGCAACCACTTACAATGGTAATCTGTGCTGCTTTTTTACCATTAATATCTGTTACAGGTTTGATTTTTGAGCCGTCTTTCTGATAAATTGCATCACGATGAACATCAAGGACAATTTGAATTGATGGATTATCAAGAAGTATTTTCCTTATATTTTCAAATGACCTATCGTATGCACCGCCATATTCCTTATCATATATTGTTTTATCGTGAATAGTTTTATACCCAAGAGATTCTAAAACCTTACAAATCTCCTCACCTATTCTTACCATATTTTCTTTTTCATTTTCACTTCTTGAACTTCGTTCATTTGTATAAAAGCCTTTGTCGAGTAATTCGTATGTTTCTGTAGCATGAGTATGATAAATCAGTACTGACGGTTCACCTTCGTCAATATCAGCATACACTTTGCCTTTAAGATATTTGGGTATATCTATATCGTGTTCAAGAGTTGTATTACGAACATAAATTCCATTATACTCTGCAGTTGCATTATGAGTACTGCAATCCTTTTCAATAATTTTCCCGTCTTTTTTAGATTTTGCATATACCTTTTCAGCTTTTTTCATGAGACTTAATACGTCATCAGGAATAGCATAAAAAGATGTGTCAAATTTATTATCTACAATATTCTCCGACATAGCATACTCATTAATATTTTCTATTTTGACGGAGTCATCATTTTTTTTAGTTAATTGTGGGTTAGTAAGAAAACTTCCTACATAGAACATTTTCTCAAAAGATTTTTCGACACCTGTTGAAAACACAAAAACAATCAACATAAAAGGAATAATCATTACAATAAGATAATCAAAAAAATCGTTGTGATTGTTTGTCCTTTTTTTCAAGTAATCATCTCTTTCTGCATAATACTCACTTAAAACTATGCAGAAATAATACTTTTTATGATAACGCCAAAAATGTTTCAGGCTCCATTTTGGGTTGCATTGCACAATTAATCGCAAGGGACAAAAAAGATGAAGCGCGACTTATAATCACATCAATATCCTTTGGTGTAACAATCATCGAATCGTTATATTTAAAATCAGTTACTGTAGGCACACCAATTGAAATAACAGGGACTCCCAAAACCGATTTATCAATTCTTTTTCTATAATTTCCTACACCTGAACCTGGTGAAATTCCCGTGTTTGATAATTGAACAGTTCTTCCAAGCGATAAAAGCTCTGAAGATGCAAGGGCATCCACCATAATAACCATGTCAGGTTTAACAAGATTTACTATACCCATTATATATTCAGCAGTTTCAATACCCGTTTGTCCAAGGACACCCGTTGAAATGGATGATACAGGATTAAGGTCAGGAAGGTGTTGTTGAAGCTCTGCAAAATTTTCAAAATGTCTTGTGGAAAAAATCTTTTCAGCACACATTGGTCCTAATGCATCAGGAGTAATTTTTTCATTTCCTATTCCCGCGACAAGAAACGATTTTGTTCCCTTTGGAATCAAATCCTTTATAATATCTATAATTATTTCGAGTCGTACATCAACCAGTTCGCTTTCATGAGAAAATTCCGGCAACTCAACGGTAAAATATTTCCCCATAGGTTTACCTATGGCCTGCTCACCCTCTTCATTTACAATTTCAACCTTGACAATTTCCACATTTTTTCTCTTCCATTTGTCAACTTTAATGCCTTCTCTGTGTTTTTCTGGTAGCAAATTATGTCTTTCAAAAGCAATATCCGTTCTTATATTCATATATTTCTCCTTTTTTATTTATGTTGTTAAGAAAAATTTAAAAAAATAACTTGATTTTTATTTTATTTCGTGGTAACATATGTATCTGTAAATACGAAGGAGGTGTAACGATATGCCAAACATTAAATCAGCTAAAAAGCGTGTTCTCGTTAACAAGACAAAGGCTCAGCGTAACAAGTCTACAAACTCTGCTCTTAAGACAGCTATCAAAAAGGCAAATGTTGCTATTGAAACAAATGCTGCTGACAAAAACGAGCTTGTAAAAGTTGCTGTTAAGAAAATCGACCAGGCTGCTGCTAAGGGTCTTCTTCATAAGAATAATGCAGCTCGTAAAAAGTCTGCCCTCGTTACAAAGCTTAACAAGGCTTAATCAGATTACGTAGTTCTTTGCCGTTGACGAAAGTCTGCGGCATTTTTCTTTTTTACAATTTATTCATTGACTTTTTATATGTTTTTATATATAATGTATCTGTAATATTTTCTTGGAGGTAACTCACTTATGAAAAAGGCTTTAAAAGTTATTGCAATCATCGTTGGTATTGCTGCTGTTGCAGTTGCAGCTTATATTCTCATCAAAAAATATGTTGACAGCAAAAGAGTTGTAATCGGTAATGATGCTGAAAATTATGTTTCATGTTCATTCTGCGATGACAGCTTTGTTTCAGAAACTGTTGCATAATCAAACATTTTAAATCATTAAGGACTGTTCATTACGAGCAGTCCTTTTATTTTTATAAAACAAGGTTCTTATTTTGATTTAGGTTTTGTTATGAATGATACAACAAGTCCGCTAATCATTGCCACAGTTATACCGACGGATGCCGATGATAATGGTCCCGTTAAAATACCTAACGCTCCGTCCTCACGAATAGCTTCTTTTGTTCCCTGAACAAGAGTATTACCAAATCCTGTCAATGGCACAGTTGCCCCTGCACCTGCCCACTCAACCAAAGGTTGATAAACTCCAAGTCCACCAAGAATAACTCCGAGTACAACGAAAGATACGAGAATTCGTGCAGGCGTAAGTTTTGTACAGTCAATAAGTAATTGACCGATAACACAGATTAATCCACCAATTAAAAATGCTTTTAAGAAATCCATAAAAATCCTCCTGCAATTATTATGTGGGAGAATTCTTTTTTTATTCAAAAGAAAATGTTGCACCTACTTACGACTTTACATTATAGTAATATCTGTTGACAATGCAATTTGTTTCAATTAAAATAAAATACAACTTAAACAAATTTTTAAAGGAGTGTTTGTTATGAAGAAAATAGTTGCGATATTACTTTCAGTTGTACTTATCGTAAGCTTGGTAACACCTGTTTTTGCAAAGGTCAATGCAAACGAAAGTAAAAGCCAGATTCCAATCATCCGTATTTCAGGTGATGGTATACCACTCTATGATAGTGAAGGAAATAAAATTTTCCACTACAAGGATATACTCAATGGTGTAAGTGGTTCAGACAACAGTGAGTTATACAAATCAATGGCAAAGAGTTTACTCCCTGCTCTTGCTAAAGGTCTTGCAACAGATAATTGGGATGACCTTTATACTGGTCTTGAAACAGAAATAAGCAAAATATTTGCCAATTCTTTGCTTGATGAAAACGGCAATGTTCCAAATGGTTCTGGTTTATCTCAAGACCGTATAGACAAAATGGAAAATAAAAGAAACAATAGTCAAATGGGTAAAAAGGGATATTTCGCATGGAATGATTATTGGTTCTATTATGACTGGCGACTTGACCCTATGGAAATCGCCGACGAGTTCAACTCATACATTAAAGATATAAAAAAATCAACAGGCTCTGAAAAAGTTGGTATTATTTCATCTTGCCTTGGCACTAACGTCGTTTTAGCTTATGTCGCTAAATATGGTGTCGGCGATATTCAGGGAATTGGAATGGACGGTAGTGTTGTAGGCGGTGCAGAAATCTTGAGTGATGTTATCTGTGCAAAGTTTGATGTTGACCCTCCAGCACTTATGCGAATTCTTAAGGATGTTGAAGGCCTTGGCATGTTCAACATGGAAGACTTCATCATGGAAACAATCGATATGTTAGTTCAGACAGGTCTTCTTGAAACTACAATCAGCACAACAGAAAATATTTTCTATGATAAGCTTGTTGAAGGAACAACTTCTGCCCTTGCACTTTCAACTTTCTATACTTGGCCTAACTATTGGGCTTGTGTAACTCCTGAAGATTATGAGTCAGCAAAATATTATGTCTTCGGTAAAGAAAATAGCGAAAAAAGAATAAAATATGCCGGTCTTATCGAAAAACTTGATAATTACGACAAAGAAGTTCGTCAAAGAGTTCCTGAACTTCTAAAACAAATCAAGGATGATGGTGCAAATTTCGGCGTAATTTCAAAATACGGATTCCAGATAATACCTATCTGTTCAAGCTCTGATTTAATTTCAGACCAATTTGCCTCCGTTAAACGTTCATCTTTTGGTGCTACAACACCAACTGTTTATGAAACACTTTCTGATGAATATATCGCTCAGAGAGAAGCTGAAGGCAAAGGTCACTACATCTCCCCTGACAAACTTATCGATGCTTCTACATGTATATATCCTGACTATACATGGTTCATTAAAGGTTCAAGCCATTCCAACTGGACAACTTATGAAATGAAAATACTTTATGATGTTGCATCTGCAGACAAACAGTTGACTATTAATGATTTCCCATATACACAGTTTATGGTTTATAATACTGAATCTGATACACTTTACCCTATGACTGAGGAAAACTGTCACACTGAATATTGGGATGCTAACCCTGATATTTACAAACCTTCATCGACTATCGACAAGCTTAGTGTCACCATCAAAGCGGTTGTACGTTGGTTCAAATTGCTTATTGAATTTATTTCTAAAAGTGTATAGTAATTAAATAATAAAAACCTCTGTAACATAATCTGTTACAGAGGTTTTTTTGGTGCCGGTGACCGGGGTCGAACCGGTACGGTATCGCTACCACTGGATTTTGAGTCCAGCACGTCTGCCAATTCCATCACACCGGCATTTATGTGACTTTGATATTATATGAAATTCAAGGATAAATGTCAAGAGTCAATATTAAGTTTTATCAAAAGATATATTTCCATTTGTCACTTTTACGGAATGAGAAATAGTCATCACCATGACCGATAATAATATGGTCGCTGAGTTTCATACCCATTTTGCTCATAAGGTCCTGTATACCCATCGTTGCATCAATGTCTTTTCTTGACGGTGCAACAACACCTGACGGATGGTTATGTACCAATATTAGTTGTGATGCGTTATATTTAAGACTAATTTCCATAATTGTACGGATATTCAAAGGTGTTGCATTAACTGTGCCTTCACTGATAAGATTAAAGCTTAATACTCTGCAAGCAGAATCAAGACATAACAAATACATTTTTTCAGTTGTTAAACCTTTGAAATATGATGAAACATATTTTGCAATAAGTTCACTTTTATTCAGGATAACATCATCATTATTGATTATATCTACTTCGTATTTTTTGAAAAGCTCAGGCATCATTTTGATAAGTGTTGCAGAATTCTCACCTATCCCCTTAACTTTACACAAATCTTCATAGCTTGCATTGAAAACACCAGAAAGTGAACCAAATGTATCAATAAGATTGTGCGCTTCTTCGTTTGTATCTTTTCTTGGAATAGAATAAAAGAGAAGCAACTCAAGCACATTATGGTCCTGAAAGTTATCAAGCCCTTCATCCAAAAACCTTTGGCGCAATCTATCACGGTGTCCTTCGTGAACATTTTTATTATTTGTATTTACGGCATTTTTAGCCATCCTATTTAAACACCCTTTTTATATGTTTTTGCCATCTGTAAATATATAATGAAACCAGTCTTGTAAGCATTATATCATACATTACAAACAACACATTCCCTGCCAACAGCAAAAGTGGCAATGCAAATTTTCCAAATGACTCTATATCATCAAATGAAATCATAAAGATTTTTGTCACAACAAAATATGATGCTATCATTGAAACATTAAAAATGAGATATTTCACTATCCAGCAAGATACCTTCTTCAGGTTTTTTTCTAAAATACTTTTTATAATCGGATAATATCCGAAAAACATCAAGTACATTACAGCAGGTTCTTTATTACCAAGTATCAGTAGTGAAAGAATACTGACAGCAATATAAATCACACCTGCAAAACCTTTGCCGAACTCCACAACAAGCATCATAAGTAATGCGCCTGTTATCATTGGGATTGCATATTCAAGACTTATTGTAACGCCGGATATAATCATAAGAACAAGTGACAAAGCAGCTACAACGCCACCAAGCGCCACCTTAAATGACAAATACTTTCTTTTATTCATATCAACAACAAGGAATCAAATCCCCACCACAACACTCACAACAGCAGTCAGCACACAAAAGTCCTGAACAAATATTACAAACATCACCACTGCTTGATTTTTTTGTTGTTCTATATCCACCATTTGCATTATTATTAAGTGAATTGAATGCAGCTGCGTATTCACGATTTGAAGGGTCCATTGAGCATGCTGTCTGATAACAAGTATATGCATCATTAAGCCAACCACGACGCTGATGAATAACACCTTTAAGATAATGCCACTCGGCATTTACCATATAAGATGGTACTCCATTAAGAATTGTTTCTGCATCATCAATTCGTCCCGAATTTATACACTGACGAACATCTGAAAACTGTGAATAATTACTATTGTTATTCTGGTTTCCTGCATAATTTGTTGTGCCACGCAAATCATTAAGAATTGTGTCATAGGCATTATTAAGTTCATTCATTCTCTTGGTTTTTTCGCTATCAGGTATGTTTGAATTGGTAATTTCTCCCGCAATTCTTCTATAAGCATCCATTATATCCTTTTCGCTGGCATTTCTACCTACACCAAGAAATTCATAAGGATTATTCACTGATTTCACCTCTGTACTTTTTTGTTATTCTATCCATCTGCAAAGACAGACCATCATATATAATATTTTCAATTATTGTTGAAAAATTATTAAACTTCTGCATTTTAAAGTTTTCTGTCAAGGCACCAATAGACAGATTCAATGTCAGCATAGCATCATCGACAATATTGTTACTGTTTATAAAAGGATTAAAGTTTTTTGCTTTTTTATCTTTTTCAAAATCATCAAATGCATCCATAAAATACACGACTCTGCCAAGTTGATATCCAAACTGACCTGTGATAACTTTATTCTCTTCAGTTTCACCATACGAAAATAATTCGGATAATATTTTACCCGTAGGATGAGCAGATTTGTCCAATGAAATTTCACTTTCATTTTCTGTATTGAACTGTTCATTCATACCATTATTCACAATTTCAAAAACATGTGGAAACTTCTTTTTAGCTTTTTTACAAACAAATGAAAAATAGGGATAAAGAATATACAACAGTATTTTTTTGAAGAAGTTACTGTCGTGAAGATTATCCACCAATTTAAAATATGCAAGAATCACTGTAATGGCACATGCAAGTTTATACACATTGCTTTCACAAGTGATTTTCATACACTTTTTGCAAGGATTAAAGGAACATCGTGAATTTAACACATTGATTTTATCCTGTGACAAACCAAGTTTATATATCACATAAAATGCACCATCATAACTCAAAAGAAATCGTGATAAAAATCCGTATTCCTTACCCATTTCTTTGCAAAGAGTGCAGTAAACACCTTTATATGCTTCATATTCTTTAATTTTAAGTTCAGGTTTATTGATAGTCACATATCCGAACATAAATTATCTTGTAATCCCCTTTAATACAGTTCTTGCAACATATGGTTTATTCATTGTATAAATATGAATTCCGTTAACACCATTGACAAGCAAATCATTAATTTGCTTTATAGCAAAATCCAGTCCTGCTTTTTCTAAATCTTCAGGACTATCTTTATATTTCTCTAAAAATTCAGAAACCTCGCAAGGTAATTTTGTTCCTGAAAGTGAAATAATTCTGTCAACTTGTTTTATGTTGGTAATAGGCATTATGCCTGCAAACACAGGAACAGAAACACCTTTATTACGGACTTTTTCCATAAAGGAATAGAAGATGTCGTTATCATAGAAAAGCTGTGTTATGAGGAAATCAACGCCACAATCAACTTTAAGTTTAAGGTTATCAATATCCTTTTCAAGGCTATCGCATTCAGGATGACACTCTGGATAACAAGCACCACCAATATCGAAATAGTTATATTCCTTAATATGTTTTATAAGTTCACTTGCATAAGTATAATATTCACCCTGTGGTTTTTCATAACCTTGTGGAATATCACCACGCATAGCAAGAATATTATCGATATGATTTTCCTTAAGTATGTCTAAAATATTATCAATCTGCTCTTTTGGTGTCGATGCACAAGTAAGGTGCGCCAACGCAGTTGTATCAAGTCGATTTTTAATAAGAGATGCAATTTTTGTTGTGTACTGACTTGTACCACCACCTGCACCATAAGTAACACTCATGAAATCAGGGTTATATGCAGCTAATTCCCTCACAGACCATTCAATACTTTCAAATGCAGAATCTGTTTTTGGAGGAAAAACTTCAAAAGAAATCAACTGGTCTTTAACCATAAGTTTTTCAGTAATTCTCATAATCGTTCACCGAAAATATAATATCACATTCATATTTTTTTCGCAATAGAATGGTTGTTTATTTACATATTATTTACAAAAATATCGGCGGGGTCAAGACCCCGCCCTACCGTTGGTTATTTATTTTTGTACAAAGAGTTTACTTACGTTGATGATATCCTCGTTTGTAACTTTGCCTGTTGATGTTGCATTTACTGCTTTTTCTGCTTCAACAGTTAAATCACTATATGGTTTGTTGAGTTTGCTGTTGATGAAATCTGCAAAACTTTCACCATTGAAGATTGCATTCTGTACTCGTTTATTACCATATTTATCGAAGAATGTTCCGTTTTCACAATATGGTGAAGTTTCTATTGTGTTTGTGGTATTGCCATTATAATGTGGAATGTTAAGCTTTGAAATTGCATAATAGTTTGCATCTGTTTCTTTTGCAGTTGTGAAAATTTGCTTTTCATTTTCTTCTGCATACTTTTTGAGAGCAAATGCAGTTTCTGTTGAAACCTTACCACTAATTACGATTGTATCAAGTTCAAGTAATGCATCATAATCAGTTGTGTTTTTCTGCTCGTTAAGTACGCTGAAGCGTCCACCCTTACAGAGAATACCATTATCAACAGGTAATGCTCTTGTAACAGTTGAGCCAATATAACGATAATCAACTGGGCAAAGGTTAGAACAGTTTGTACAAATACTCTTGACTGAATCCTCCTTAACAGGAACACTCTTTGTAAATGAAGTTTTTTCACGCAATGCACCTGTCGGACAAAGTGCAACACACTGACCACAAGCAATACAAGCAGTTTCCTTAAGATGTTTACCGAGTTCAGGCTCAACAAAAGTATTGAAACCACGGTTTATAAGACCGATTGCAGATTTACCCATAACTTCTTCACAAACTCTTACACAAAGTCCGCAAAGAACACACTTATCTGTGTTTCTGCTGATAAGGTCATTTGCATTTTCTTGATTTCTATTGTGCTTTTCACCTGCAAATCTTGATGGTTTTACATCATAATCGTTTGCATAAGAAATAAGCTTACATTCAAAGTAGTCGTGACAACCACATTCAAGACAACGATTTGCTTCTTTTTTAGCCTGTTCTTCTGTGAAACCGAAGTTAACTTCCTTGAAGTTTGTCTTTCTGTCAGCAGGTGTCATATGTGGCATCTTTGCTCGTTCTGACTTTTCGAAATTTGAGTAGTCGATTGATTTACTGTCACGCTCAACGAAATATGGCTTTTTATAACCAACTGTTTCACCATTCAAGTATCTATCGATTACAACAGATGCTTTTTGTGCTTCACCAATTGCTGCGATTGCAATATCAGCACCTTTATTTGTTGCGTCACCTACTGCAAATACACCATCAATTGATGTTGTAAATCTGCTTTCATCTGCTGAAATAGTATTTTTGCGAGTTGCTTCGAGAGTTTCAAATCCATTGAGATTTGGATACTGACCAATAGCCATAATCACAGAATCAAGTTCAATTGTTTCTGTTTCACCTTCAATTGCAACAGGACTTCTACGACCACTTTCGTCAGGTTCACCAAGTTTCATTTTTTGAAGAATAACACCATTGAGTTTACCATTTTCACCTGTAAATTCAATAGGGTTAGTAAGGAACTTGTATACTACTCCTTCTTCTTCTGATTCAAGGATTTCCTGTGGGTCAGCAGGCATTTCATCCTTTGTACGACGATAAATAACATAAACATTTTCTGCACCAAGTCGTACAGCAACACGACAAGCATCCATAGCTGTATTACCGCCACCACAGACTGCTACATTTTTACCGATTTCAGGTTTATTACCAAGGGCAACTTCACGAAGGAAGTCAATACCACCCCATACGCCGTCAAGGTCTTCACCCTGAACACGCATTTTACTGCTGTTCCAAGCACCAATTGCAACAAGCGTTGCATCAAAATCATTCTTAATTTCTTCAAATGAAATATCCTTACCGATATTCACATTGTTTTTCAGTTCAACACCCATATCTTCAATGAGTTTGATTTCCTTATCAAGGACCGCTTTTGGAAGTCTGTATTCAGGGATGCCGTAACGAAGCATACCACCCATTTGTGGCATCTGTTCAAAAACAGTTACGCTGTGACCTTTCTTGCGAAGGAAATATGCTGCTGTAAGGCCTGCAGGTCCACCACCGATAACTGCAACTTTTTTGTTTGTATCAGGTTCGATTTCAGGTATATAAGTTTCACCGTTTAAATCCATATCTGCTACAAAGCTTTTAAGGAATGCAATTGAAATTGGCTCATCAACATACTGTCTGCGACATTGTTTTTCGCAAGGATGAGGACAAATTCTACCAATAGATGCAGGAAGTGGCAACTTTTCTTTAATAAGCTTAACTGCCTCTGTATATTCACCATTAGCAATAAGACCAACATACCCCTGACAGTCTGTACCTGCAGGACAAGCCTTGCTACAAGGAGCAACACAGTCACCTGTATGGTCAGAAAGAAGGAGTTCAAGTGCAACTTTTCGTGATGCTTTTACTCTTTCAGTCTGTGTATGAACAACCATACCGTCACTTACTTTTGTTGAACAAGCACGGAGAAGTTTAGGAATACCCTCAACCTCAACTGTACAAAGTCCACAAGCACCATAAAGTTCAACTCTGCCATCGTAACAGAGATTAGGAATCTTAATTCCGTTCTGTGTAGCAACATTGAGTATTGTCATACCTTCGTTAGCTTCTATTTTTTTACCATCAATAGTTAATGTAATACTCAATTATTTCACCTCCACAGCATTAAAACGACAAACTGATACACAGTTGCCACATTTTATACATTTATCCATATCAATAATATGAGGATTTTTAACTGTACCGCTGATTGCACCGACAGGGCATTTCTTTGAACAGAGTGTACACCCTTTACAAGCATCTGCATTGATTTCATAACGAAGAAGGCTTGTACATTCGTGAGCTGCACATTTTTTATCTACAATATGCTCAACATATTCGTTTTTAAAGTATTTTAAAGTTGTAAGAACTGGATTTGGTGCTGTCTGTCCAAGGCCACATAATGCACCATCTTTAATAGCAAGGCAAAGTTCTTCAAGCAATTCAATATCATCTTCCTTACCATTACCCTCAGTAATTCTTGTAAGGATTTCAAGCATTCTCTTTGTACCAAGACGACAATGAACACACTTACCACAAGATTCTTTTGCAGTGAAATCAAGGAAGAAACGAGCCATTTCAACCATACAAGTGCTATCGTCCATAACAACCATACCACCAGAGCCCATAATTGCGCCTGTAGCTGACAATGCTTTATAATCAATTACAGTATCAAGTAATTCTTCAGGAATACAACCACCTGATGGTCCACCCATCTGTACTGCCTTAAAGTTCTTGTCATTTTTAATACCACCACCGATATCAAAAATAACATCACGAAGTGTTTTACCCATTGGAATTTCAACAAGGCCACCACGCTTGATTTTACCTGTAAGAGCAAAAACTTTTGTGCCCTTGCTGTTTTCTGTACCCATTGCTGAGAAAGCATTACCACCATTGAGCATAATCCAGCTTACATTTGCAAATGTTTCAACATTATTGATATTTGATGGTTTTCTCCAATAACCTGACTGTGCAGGGAAAGGAGGTTTAAGACGTGGCATACCACGAGAGCCTTCAAGAGATTCAATAAGTGCAGTTTCTTCACCACAAACAAACGCGCCTGCACCTGCTTTAATTCTGAAATCGCAAGAGAATGAAGTGCCCATAATATTCTGACCAATAAAACCTTTAGCTTTTGCCTGGTCAATTGCATTCTGAAGTCTACGGATTGCAAGAGGATACTCAGCACGGACATAAACGATTGCTTCGCAAGCACCTATTGCGTAAGCACCGATAAGCATACCTTCAATAAGGTTATGTGGGTCGCCTTCGATAACGGCTCTATCCATAAATGCACCTGGGTCACCTTCGTCAGCATTACAGATAAGATATTTCTTATCACCTGTTGACTGACGAGCAGCGTTCCACTTAAACCATGTTGGGAAACCTGCACCACCACGACCTGCAAGACCTGAAACTTTAATTTCTTCAATTACATCTTCAGGTGACATTGTTGTAAGAACTTTATTAAGAGCCTTATATCCGTCATCATTTGTATAATCTTCTATAATTTCAGGGTTGATAACACCACAATGACGAAGTGCTATTCTTGTCTGTTTATCTAAAAACTGTTTGTCATCATCAGAAATTTCAAATTCCTTTACTGATGACAAGTCATTATTATTGATTGCTGTTGCAATTTTTTCTGCAATTTCACCAGTAACTTTTACAAATCTGTGAAGTCCATCACCATAAACATCAACGATAGGTTCAAGGTAACACATACCAATACAACCTGTTACTGTCAACTGATTGTTATTCAAATCAAGGGTAGAATTGAGAATATCATAAGCTTTCATAGCCCCTGCAGCAATACCACAACTGCCCTGACCAACTGCAATTTTCATTATTCTTCCTCCCCTGCTTTTTCCTGTAATTCTTTAAAGATTGAAACAGCTTTTTCAGGTGTTAATGAGCCATATGTATCATCATTAATCATCATAACTGGAGAAAGACTGCAACAACCAAGACAAGCAACGTTTTTAAGTGTGAAAAGTCCATCTTCTGTTGTTTCACCATCTTTGATTCCAAGGTATTCGTTGATTACCTTTTCAATCTGTAATGAACCATTAACATGACATGCTGTACCCTGACAAAGCATAATGAGATACTTACCTACAGGCTGCAAACGGAACTGTGAATAGAATGTTGCAACACCCATTATTTTAGTTACCTTAATGCCTGTTCTTTGTGAAATATGCAAAATCACATCAACAGGAAGATAACCATAGATATCCTGTGCATTCTGTAATATTGTAATGAGACTTCCCGGAACTGTTGCATATTTTTCAAGGCAAGGCTCAAGAAGTGAAAAATCCGTCGTATTCTGACAATTACAACTCATAATAAACCTCCAAACATGTATAAAAACATCTATTGTATATAATAATACAAAATGCTTTATTTTTCAATTAGAATTTTCTTGTAATTTCATCAAAAAAATCATCGACTTTAACAACAAAAAGGTATATAATACACATATAATAAAGTCAAAGACAGAATTGGGGTATAAGATTGAAAAAGTATTTATATGAAATGCATTTTCACACCAAAGATACAAGCAACTGTGCCAATGTAAAAGCTGAATTTGCTGTTGAAGAATATATCAAGGCAGGTTATGACGGAATCGTGGTAACTGACCATTTAAGTCCGTCAACATTCATGAAATATGGCAGAGAGCTTTTGTCATGGAAAAAGAAAGTTGACTTTTTTCTTCGTGGATATAAATCAGCTGTTAAAACCGCAAATGGCAGAATCCCCGTCCTTTTAGGTATGGAACTCCGTTTCAATAAAAGCGAGGGTGATAACGATTATCTCGTATATGGAATTACGGAAGAATTTTTATACTCACATCCTGAATTACTTCATCTTAACAGTAAAAAGTTCTATGAGCTTTGTCAGAAAAACAACTTTTTAGTATTTCAGGCACATCCGTTCAGGGTTGGTATGAAAGTTACAAACCCAAAATATCTTGATGGTATTGAGATTTTCAATGGTAATCCAAGACACAATTCAAGCAACGATATTGCTGAAATGTGGGCAAAAAAATACGACCTTATGGTCACATCAGGTTCAGATTATCACGAAATTGGTGATTTGGGTATTGGCGGAATCTGGTTTGATAAAAAGATTACCGATAACAAAACATTGATTGAGGAATTAAAGAAAAGAGAATATGAATTAAAGAAATAAAAAATGGCTGAGGGAAAAGAATCCTTCAGCCATTTTATTGTGTATTAAATTATTTCTTGAGTTCTACTGCTGCTTTACATTTTGCAACGATATTTGCAGCGTCAAGTCCATATTCGTGAAGAAGCTGAACTGCAGGACCTGATTTACCAAATGTATCTTCAACACCAACACGAAGTACTGGAACAGGAACTGTTTCGCAAACTACTTCTGCAACTGCTGAACCAAGACCACCGATAACATTGTGTTCTTCTGCTGTTACGATTACGCCTGTTTTCTTTGCGCTTTCGATAATGATGTCACGGTCAATAGGCTTGATTGTTGCCATATTAACAACTCTTGCTGAAATACCTTCTGCTTTGAGTTCTTCATAAGCCATAAGTGCTTCGTTAACCATAAGGCCTGTTGCGATGATTGTTACATCGTCACCTTCTTTAAGAACAGTACCTTTACCGATTTCGAACTTATAGTTTTCGTCAAATACTCTTGGCACTGCAAGACGACCAAATCGCATATAAACAGGACCATCATGCTCTGCTGCTGCCATAACGCAAAGTCTTGCTTCAACATCGTCAGCAGGGTTAAGAATAACCATACCTGGAATTGTTCTCATAAGACCGATATCTTCACAACACTGATGGCTAGCACCATCTTCACCAACAGAGATACCTGCATGAGTTGCGCCGATTTTAACATTAAGGTGAGGATAACCGATTGAGTTTCTTACCTGTTCAAATGCACGACCAGCAGCGAACATTGCGAATGATGATGCGAATACTGTATATCCTGATGCTGCAAGACCAGCAGCAATACCCATCATATTACCTTCTGCGATACCACAATCAACAAACTTTTCAGGATGTTCTTTCTTAAACATTCCTGTCTTTGTAGCAGCAGCAAGGTCTGCATCAAGAACAAGAACTTTAGCATCTGTATTACCTAATTCAACAAGCGCTTTACCATAAGCATCTCTTGTTGCTGTTTTGATTACTTCACTCATTTTGCTGCCTCCAATTCATTAAGTTTAGCAGTAAGCTCTGCTACTGCAGTATTATAAAGTTCTTCATTTGGTGCTGCGCCGTGCCAGTTAACCTGATTTTCCATATAAGAAACACCCTTACCCTTAACTGTCTTTGCAATGATTGCAGTAGGCACACCCTTGCAATTCTTCGCATTCTCAAATGCAGCTTCGATTTCATCAAAGTTATTACCATCGATTTCAATTGTATTGAAACCAAATGCAACGAATTTTTCAGGTATTGGATATGGTGAGTTAACTTCTTCAACAGAACCATCAATCTGAAGATTATTGTTATCAACGATTACTACGAGGTTGTCAAGTTTCTTTGCATTTGCAAACATTGCTGCTTCCCAAACCTGACCTTCTTCGATTTCGCCATCACCAAGAATTGTATAAACTCTTGTATCTTTATTATCAAATTTTGCTGCAAGTGCCATACCAACAGCAGTTGAAATACCCTGTCCAAGTGAACCTGTACTCATATCAACACCTGGTACACATTTCATACTTGGATGACCCTGAAGATATGAATCAGCTTTACGAAGTGTCTTCATGTCTTCAGTTGGGAAAAATCCTTTAAGAGCAAGTGTTGCATAAAGAGCAGGTGCTGCATGACCTTTTGAAAGAACAAAACGGTCTCTGTCTTCCCATTTTGGATTAGATGCGTCAACTCTCATCTCTACATTATAAAGATATGCCATAAGTTCAGCAATTGAGAGTGAGCCACCTGGATGTCCTGCCTTAGCATTGTAAATGCCTTCTAACAAGAGAAGTCTTTCTTTTGTTGCAAAAATTTCAAGTTCCTTTTTCAAAGAAGCGTTCATTTTTACTCCCCCTATTTTTTTATTATTCTTTGTAATCATTTATTATGTATTCAAGCAAGTCTGCAACTGCACCACCGTTACAATGACAAGCATGGAATTTTGCAATTTCGTGCATAGCTTTTGGTGCCTGTCCACAGCATGCAGGAAGACCAACTGTTTTTAACATATCATAATCGTTAAAATAGTCACCGATTGCAGCAGTATGACTCTGCTGAATTCCGTACATATCAGCTATCTTCATAAGTGCTGTGCCTTTATGTACACCCTCGTTAAGCATTTCAAAAGATGAAATTGAGCTTGACATAAAGTTTGCACGTGTATCAGTCAATGTATCAACATATTTTCTGATTCTCTTTATAAGGTCAGGCATACCAAGGAAAATTACTTTACCCCAATTTTCTCTTGGGATTTCACCAGGATGTTTACAGTTTTTATAGTGTAATTTATCAGCCTTAACCATTACTTTTGCAAAGATTTTTGAATTAAGAGTGTAAATCATTCTGTCAGTAAGAATCTCGATTTCAACCATAGGAAATCTTTTATAAATCTCAAAAACCAAATCCATAGCATGGTCATTGATTGCATCAAATGAAAGCATTTTTTCATTTGCATAGTCATAAACACCAGCACCATTAAGGATTACAGCAGGTGTACCCTTAATTGGTAAACGTTCATAATGTTTACGCATTGACTGAACATTTCTTCCTGACGCCAAAGTAAAATGGCCGTTACATTCATTCACAAAGCGACAAATAGCTTCATAATTACGTTTTGGTAACTGTCTGAATTTATTATTAAGCGTACCGTCAATATCAGATACAACAAGCCAGTTTGATAAATCTTTATTTTTCATTTCAAACGCCCCCCTTATGTAGCACTAAGTTTACCTAAAAATTCCTTGAAATAATCAGGCAAATCGGAAGTAAACTCAAGATATTCACCACTAATTGGATGAATAAATCCGATTTTTATTGCGTGTAAGCACTGACCGTTAAGGTAAGCACTTTTCTTGTCGTTTCCGTATACAAAATCACCTGCAACAGGATGACCCAAATGAGCCATATGAACACGAATCTGATGTGTACGTCCTGTTTCAAGTTTCAATGAAACATGTGAATATCCCACATAGTCATTGATTACTGAATAATGAGTTACAGCATTTTTAGAATTTTGATATGTGACACACATTTTTTTACGGTCTTTAGGATTCCTTCCGATTGGAGCATTGACAGTACCATCATTCTCTTTAAGATGTCCTACAATAACCGCATTATATTCTCGTGTAAAACTATGTTCTTTTATTTGTTCAGCAAGTCCCATATGTGCTTTATCATTTTTTGCAACTATAAGAAGACCGCTTGTATCCTTATCAATTCTGTGAACAATTCCCGGACGAAGGACACCATTTATCCCTGATAAAGAATCCTTACAATGATAGAGCAACGCATTTACCAATGTTCCACTATAATTACCCGGTGCTGGGTGTACAACCATTCCTCTTGGTTTGTTAACGACAAGAAGATGTTCATCTTCATAAATTATATCAAGTGGAATATTTTCAGGTTGTGCATCCAAAGCTTTTAATTCACCCGGAAGCATTGTAATTTCATCATCAGCGCAAACCTTATATTTTTTGTTTACCGGTTGACCATTGACAAGGACTTTTTCACTTTCTATCAGTTTTTGAATTGAATTTCTTGAAGCATCTTCAACAAGAACTGACAAGAATTTATCTATTCGTTCACCCTCATACTCCTGAGGAACATCAATCAAAATTTCACTCATCTTTCCCTCTTTTTTCCTCCTTTGCTTCACAATATATCTGATACAAAAGCCATATAACAAGTACAACACAACTACAAGTCACAAGTATATCGGCAAAGTTGAAAATTGCAAAATCAATAAAAAGAGGTTCAATATAATCAACAACAAAGCCACGGAAAACTCTGTCCACAAGATTTCCCAAGCCACCTGCAATAATCAATGATATACAGACATATTCTGCATCCACCTTACGCTTTTTTGCAAAAAGATATACAAAGCCTAAAAGAATTATTACAAAAGTGAATATAGACAAAAAAGATGTTTTATCACTAAAAGAACCAAAAGCAGCCCCTGTATTTTCGGCGTAATTCAGTTGAATAAAGCCGTCTATTAAGGTAAGGCTGCCAATCGGTTCGAGATGTTCAATCACAAGTAATTTTATAAGCTGGTCAATTGCAACAAGAACTGCAATTATAATTAAAGTAATTACTTGAAGCATTAAATTACCTCGTCTATTTTATTTTCTGTTAAAAAAGCTCTTGAATGGCTTTGAGCCTGAATCATCAGCATCGTCATTTTCAACAACTGGAGCTTCAAAGTTGTTAAAGCCTTCAAACTTTTCAAATGTTATAACTGGATTTTCTGTTTCTTCGTCATCAGAGAAATCGATATTGTTAATATCAAAACTAAAAACAGGTTTTGGTTCAACAACTTCCTTTTCAGCAACAGGTTCTTCTTCAACAACTGTTTCAGGTTCGTCAACAACCTCTTCAACAACAACTGGAGCTTCTTCGATTACAACAGGTGTTTCTTCGATTACAACAGGAACTTCTTCAACTACTGGTTCTTCAACCGGAGCTTCAACTGCTTCTTCTTTTTCTGCTTGAGCATCAAGTTTTTCATCAACAATTTCAGGAAGCTTATTGATAAGGCTGATATGTTCCTTATACATTGAAACAAGTCTCTGTTTGAAAATTGTAGATTCCTTCTGCATCATTTCATAAACAAGGCTTTCGTGAGTAACCTTACGATTGATATTGCCAAGGATTTCCTTTGCTTCCTTAGTAGCATCAACAATAAGTTTTTCTGCCTCTGCTTTTGCATTTGCAAGAAGTTCATCAGATTCGTTCTTTGCACTTGCAAGCATAGCTTCAGATTCGTTCTTTGCATTAAGTTCTAATGCTGCAGCATCAGAAGCAGCTTCTGCACGAAGTTTGTCAGTTTCACCCTTTACAGATGCGATTTCATTAGCAGCAGTTTCCTTTGCCTCTGCAACGATTTTATCAGCAAGTTTCTGTGCGTTAAGAAGTGCCATTTTAAGACTATCTTCGTCTGCACGATATTCTTCAATCTTCTTTGCGAAAACGCTGATTTTTTTGATTAAATCTGTGTTTTCTTTAAACATCTGCTCATAAGAAGCAGAAACTTCACGTAAAAAACTATCTACATCATCAGCACGGTAAGAGCCACGTCCTGTTGTCTGAAATGATTTTTCTTTGATTCTATCAGGTGTAAGCATATATATCCTTCCCATTCTGCCATACGGCGATACTTAATTTCAGTATTTTATTTAAACTTTAGAAAAACATTCCGTTGTTTTCAAGTTCATCAAGCAAGTCACCCATCACATCAACATTGTATGGTGTGATAATAAATGTGCTGTTAGCAACACGCTTAATCTGACCATTGTTAGCATAAGCAACACCTGTAAGGAAATCAATAAGACGACGAGCAACATCTTTGCTTACTGATTCAAGGTTTAAAACAACAGTTCTCTTTTCATTAAGGTTATCTGCGATTTCACGAACTTCTTCAAACTTTTCAGGTTTTGCAAGAACAACCTGAAGCTGTGCAGTTGTATGTATATTAACAACTTTATCCTCAGGATTTCTCTGTACACGACGCTGTGGTCTTACAACCTTTTCTTCCTGGTCATCAAAGTTATCAGAACCAATAAATGAACCTGTATCTACATCATCATCTGGATAATATCCATCCTCATCAACATTAACAATATTTTTGATTTTGTCTAAAAAACTCATTTTAAAAATCCTCCAATTAATATATTCTTGGACCAAAAATTGAAGAACCGATTCTTACAAGATTTGACCCACATAAAATTGCTTGTTCATAATCTCCCGACATACCCATCGACAGAATATTCATATTTATATTATCTAACTTTTTTGCCTTTATGTCAACATAGATATTGTAGATATTTTCAAAAAATTCACAAAGAATTGTGTTGTTGTCACAAATTGGCGGTATAGTCATTAAACCCTTTACTCTTATTTCGGGAATTTCTGCTATTCTATACAGATTTTCCATAAATTCTGATTTAGAAAATCCTGTTTTACTTTCCTCTTCACCAACATTGATTTCTAAAAGAACATCTGTTGTGATACCCTTTTTCGCAGACTGTTTTGCAATCTCTTTTGCGATTTTAAGTGAGTCAACAGACTGAATCATATCAACTTCACCAACAATTTGTCCTGCTTTGTTTGTCTGAAGATGTCCAATAAGATGTTTCTGCACATTATCAAGATGTAAATCAGGCTTTTTGCGAAGCATTTCCTGAACACGGTTTTCGCCAATCATATTAACGCCATAATCAAGGGCATAATTTATAAAAATCGGGTCAACAGTTTTTGTGACTGCCATAAGTTGGATTTCACTTGGATTTCGACCACTTTTAATTGCACTTTCTGCAATTTTTTCGTTGATTACATCAAGGTTATACTCAATATCGGCTTTACGTTTATCAAGATACGACTTTTCCATCATAAAGGTCAACTCCTTCCGTAATAATCGAATCATATTGCTGTAAATATGATGAATCTGTTATACACTCAACAATTGAATAATCTTCAGTTGAATAAGCAATTTTGATTTTTCTGAACTGAATAATGTTACCACGCTGAACATATACACCTTTTTCACCATCAAGCTCACGAATTGCTTTATTACTTACTTTCATACCAACATAGTCATTGACAATAATCTCAATATCATGAATACGAAGGTTGGCAACATCACGATTCATAAGGTTACATTTAAGCACAACAGCAACTCTGTCATCTTCCTTGTCACCCTTGCTGACAACTGTACAGTTGATAATTCCAACAGATGTGTTAGGTACATTAACTCTTACAGTTTTCCCTACATTGATTTCACCTGATTCATCGTAAGGTACTGAGCATACAAAATACCAGTCAAATTCATCGACAAGCTTACCCATTACATTATCAGGTACTTCCTGTTTTTTTGCATTAAGTAAAACATCAATTTCTGCACAAGTCATTTCGCTTACTTTATTATAATCAACAATGTTTTCATATCCGTCAGCAGTACCGATGTAATATCCTGAATTTGGAGATGCTATTGTTTTATAATCAAGGCTTTTATTATTAATTGCAATAAGCTCTGCCTCTAACTCTGCAAGTTTGGCATCAACTGAAAGTTCTTCACCGACAGCCAACTGTCGTGCTGTTATGGCATCTCTTAAATCTGTCAAGGTGTCATCAAAATTACTTCCGATTGATTCTCTTGATGCAGCGATAAATGCAACACACGCATCGTCAATAAGTTTACTGTATGATGATGGTGCATTTGTACCTATACCAACACGGTTTTTAAGCTGACTATAATATTCAATTTCTTTTTCAAGTTCATTTATACGGACATATGATGCTGCACTTTCTGCAGTTGGGAATACAACAGCAACACCGTCACCACTTGATACTCTTTTGCCATCTTCAGCAATTGAAACAACAGTACCACCTGAATTCTTTGTTGTGATATATGTTTCGTCACGTACAACAAAGGCTTCTGTCTGTATACCACGTTGCATATCTCGTTTTATTGCAATTTCTGTCTTATAAGGAGCTGAATTCATCTGAACAACCTGATGAATAAAATAGAAAATTATGAATAATCCGATTAATGTAAAAACAATATATTTAATTTGATTTTTATTCAATTTATCAAATTTAAAATTCATAAACTATCCTCCTATAAAATCATTTACCAAACGAAAAACTGAATCATACATATCCTTTGAATCCACATAATCATCAGGATAAATCCAGTTGATATTTTCATTTTTTCTAAACCATGTAAGCTGACGCTTTGCATAGTGTCTTGTTTCCTGTTTTAATTTTTCAACACATTCTGCAAGTTCTTTTTCACCATTAAAATATGGTGCTAATTCCTTATAGCCGATTGCCTGACAAGCTGTTGTATCAGAAGATGTGTCATAAAATTCCTTTGCTTCTTCTAAAAGTCCATTCTGGAGCATTATATCAACTCTTAAATTTATACGGTCATACAAAACATTTCTGTCACGATAATTTATACCGATATAAAGGACATCATAAGGAGATTCTTCTTCACGAGAAAGAATCTTTTGCTCTGTCATTGTTTTGCCTGTAAGCTTATAAATTTCAAGGGCACGAATGATTCGGCTTTTATCTTTTAGATGAAGTCTTCCAGCAGTTTCAGGGTCTATTTCACCCAACCAATCAAGCATATATTCTGCACCTTTTTCGTCAAAAAGTTCAGTCAACTCTTTACGGATATCTTCATTGCTTTCTTCCTTTGAGAATTGGATATTCTGAAGAAGTGAATCAACATAAAGACCTGTACCACCTGC